>NZ_JAUBUG010000021.1:0-84223 GCF_036705345.1 Microcoleus sp. B3-D2 | reverse complement strand
TTCAAAACCATTAATGGGCAAGGTGGTCAGTAATAACCAACTCACAGGCTTCTCTGTGGCCGGCGGGTTTTCTTCACAAGCCAAAATCACTTGCACTCTCAGTGGCTGTAAATTCTGGCGGTGAGGGTGGCTTTGAGGAGGTAGAATTTCGACTGTTGTAGCCCGCAGGTTCAGAGTCGCTTTACGAGCTAATCGCTGCGGATTAGCTCGCAATTCCAAGTCCAGTTGTCCGGCGAGCGGTACTTTGGCGATCGCACCTTGTAGTCGCTCTACTTCTTTTGTACCATCAGAGTTCTTGACTTGACGGTTGTGATAAGCGCGAATTAACAACTGAGAATTCTCAGGTCTTTGAGTCGCTAAAAAGTCATAGATGTCGGCTTCGCGATCGGCTACTGTTAGTACAGTAATCGATTCTGGTATCACCTTCTGGGTCGCATCAATAGCTGTTAACCAACGCTGGCTTTCTTTGTCTTTGGTTTCGGTTTGATTTCTGGAATGCTTCTTACCAATCGTCGCAGGATCTCGCGCCCATACTTGTTGGTGCAACACTCCTAATGGTACTCCATTGGCAGAGCTACAAAATACTGAGTGAACTTTCAGACCCCGACTGGTGGCACTATCCAAGTGTCCCATTCCTTTCTTGCTCTTATGGTGGGTGAAATTCAGTTCTGTGGTGTCCTGAATCGCCAGAACCATTGGGTGTACTTTGATTCGTTCGCTGGTACTTCTTTGGTGGGCTTGGCGAATCGCATCTGACGAGACTCGTGGAGATGACCAAAAGTCATAAGCCCCTTGGGTGGCTGCCCAATCCCCTGATGCTTGTGGCACAGTGGCATGGGGCTGTGAGGCTAAGTCCGACACAATACGCACCAGCCGTTTCTGGCGACGTTGGTCGCCTAAACAAGCAAATTGTAGTTCTGCTACTGCCCATTCTGCCGTCATAGTTCCTCACTCGCCTCTGGTGCCATAATTCACGGATTAATTGAGTCGGTTCCTGGTTGTCAATCCTACTCCAAGGGAGCCATCGCCCGGAGGTCGCTCCGGGCGGGGCCGGAGCGCCTTTGTTAAGAAAGATGTGAGTAAGGCATAGCTTAAGAAGGGGGACTTTGAGAACACTTTTATATCCCTCTTACAAATCATGACTTGGAACACTCTTGTCCCCCCCTTCTTAAGGGGGGTTAGGGGGGATCGAGAGGACTAAAACCTCAACCGATAAACCCGTTCAACCAAATCACTAGCCTTTCCCAATAACCTCTTCGCCATATTCTGCGGATTAGAATTAGTCAAAGGAGGAGCCAAAAAATTATTGTAATCATCAGTCTGCCGCGAAGGAGTATTTTCATCTAACTCAGGAAGATACTTATTCTTTTCGTTCTCCTTCTTGCTGTGAATTGTCTTCAATTCCTTAAAAGCCAGCTCGAAATCCTTATAAAAAGCAGCATCTTTTTGAGCTATATTAATAAGTTGAGACGCTTTCTGTAACTCGCCACTGACCAAAGCCTCACCAACTTCATTCACTTCAGCTATCAACTCAGGCGAAAGAGGAGCTTCAAATCTCGCGAGGGCGATCAAAAAAGCTTTAGGCGCAAACTGATTAGCTCCTGACAACGTAGATTCTTGAGAAGTCATGTTAGTTTAGCCGTTCCCGGTAATGTTAAAAGCAGCCCAGTAGTAAGGATGCTCGTAGGGCTTCTCATCTATTGTAGCTAAATTTTCTTGCAGAATTGAGGCATCAATTCCACAGGAGAATAAAATAGCAACTTTGTTGTCAAACTCAGCCTGTCTCAGCAAAGGCAACAACTCTCCCGCGTACCACTCACCTAGCTTACCATTCGTCAGTTGTCGGAGCCAATCTTTTGCTTGTTGCAGCGCTGCCGGCGGCTGGATTCCCTGCTTCCATAACTGGTAGAAATAAATCATTAAGAAGGCGCTAGAACGCTCCTCCGCTCGCCACAGCGTGCTGATAACATAATTAGTTTCCGGCAAAAAGCCACTCGATATGCCCACGAATTCATCGATTAACTCACCTTTCTTTGTAATACCTGTTTCGCAAGCGCTGAGGCAGACTAGGTAATAATTGACAAATTTTAACTGCAAAATGTCGGTCAATGTCAATTCTTCATCTTTGGATAACATTAACGCCGACGCCTCGGACTTTTCCGTGTTGTGGTAGGCGTGACCTGTATAATGAAAGACGCTGTTGCTGGCTTTTAGTGCTTGAATAATTGCGGTTTTCGTGGAGGCATTGGAGGCGCGGTGAGTTTGATTAATTTGGCTGATGACTGCTGCTTCTATTGGAGGATATTCATAGTCCGTTTTGCCTATTATTACCAGTGAATTTGTCCCTATTTTCGTGGGGTTTTGCTGTTGCTGTTGGATGGCAATTTGGGCGCTGGGCAGGCGGGTAATCCTGCGGATTTGATTTTTCCTAGTATCAGTAACAGCGTCGGTGAAAAAGGGAGGCAGAAACAGGGAATCTAGGGGGAGTACGTGCAAGTCGCGGTGGGGAATTAAGATTAAGTGTTCGATATCGGTGAGGTGGGTGCAAATTTCGGCAATTTTGAGGATGTCAGTGAGTTGTTGCAATTGCGCTGTCATTGACTCGCGCCAGAGATGGGATTCTTTGCTTTGCTGTTTGTTGGTAGTTTTGCCGTAATTTTGATAGTGGGTTTTCCAGTTTTCCAGCCATTTTTCTAAACTCTGACTGTTGCGCTTTGCGAATATATCGGTGACAGGTGTGCAGATAACTTCAAACTTTTCTAGGGTAATGATAAAAGCAGTCAGGGAAACTGGGCTGAGATGCCAGTAAATAATTGCCGTTTCGGTGTTGTTTGCCAGTAAGTCTCGGATTTGGAGATAAGTCGGGCTATCGGTGCGGTTTTGCCAACCTGCGCGCATCCATTGCAGGCAAAAGTTTTTCCTGGCTTCGGCTTTTTCCAGGGCATTTACTTTGTCGCCAGACTCGACGAGGGTATCGACTTCTAACTGGTAAAGTCCGGCAAATTTGCGCTTGAGTCGCAAATTTATTTCCGGGTGAGTTTCATTGTCTAAAATTAAGTTTTCTAAGACGGTAGTAGCTTCGGTAAGGTACTCGTTGGTTTTGGGATCTCCCAAGCTACGACAGACGGTAATTAAGCCTTGCAATACTTCTAAATAAGTTTCTGGAATCAGGGGTGATTTCAAAAAATCGCGGGCTTGTTCGTAGCTGGCTTTGGCTTTGTGGAAAGATTCAAAATATGTGGCTGTTTGTTTGCCGTGTTGGTAGTGTGCCTTGCCTTTTTCATGGTGCAAATTGCCGCAAGCGAGGCGATAGTCGTGGTTGCTGGGCTGATATTTCTGTAAGCCTTCATCCCAGTTTTGAATGGCTTCAATGTAGCGCCCGGAGCTGAAAAATGCCGAACCTCGATTAGCCCAAGCTTGCCAGAATTGATCGCTTGTAATTGCTAAGGCTTTCTCGAAGGCTGCGATCGCCTCACTGTAGCGACCCAAATTTACTAGGGCAATGCCCAGCCCGTTCCAGGCCCCGTGGTCTTTGGGGTTAATTTCTAAAGCTTTCTCGAAAGCTGCGATCGCCTCACTGTAGCGGCCCAAATCTATTAGGGCAATGCCCAGCCCGTTCCAGGCATAGTGGTATTTGGAGTCAATTTCTAAGGCTGTCTCGAAGGCTGCGATCGCCTCACTGTAGCGGCCCAAAGCATTTAGGACATTGCCCAGCCCGTTCAAGGCCTCGTGGAATTTGGGGTCAATTTCTAAGGCATTCTCGAAGGCTGCGATCGCCTCACTGTAGCGGCCCAAATCCTTTAGGGTAGCGCCCAGCCCGTTCCAGGCATAGTGGTATTTGGGGTCAATTTCTAAGGCATTCTCGAAGGCTGCGATCGCCTCACTGTAGCGGCCCAAATCTTGTAGGGTAGCGCCCAGCCCGTTCCAGGCATCATCGTATTTGGGGTCAATTTCTAAGGCATTCTCGAAGGCTACGATCGCCTCACTGTTGCGGCCCAAATTCTTTAGGGTAAAGCCCAGTGCGTACCAGGCATAGTGGAATTTGGGGTCAATTTCTAAGGCTTTCTCGAAGGCTGCGATCGCCTCACTGTAGCGGCCCCAATTCTTTAGGGTAAAGCCCAGTCCGTACCAGGCCTGGTCAAATTTGGGGTCAATTTCTAAGGCTGTCTCGAAGGCTGCGATCGCCCCTCCTAAATCTCCTGCATTATAGCATTCTTTTCCTTGATTAAATAACTCTTTTACCTGTTGACTGACTTCTCTTTCTATAGATTCTGACTCCGCAGTAGAATCAAATTGGTTAGCAGGATCTAAATTATCTGTACTTTCACTTGTCTCTAATGAATCATCCACCGAAGTCGGATTCAAACTCTTCCCAGCCAACAATTGCCTGCCCATATTGCCAGCCACCTCACTAATTTTCCCGCAATTCATTTCACCCAGCCGCACCATTCGCCCCCCCAATTCTAAATGCGTTTCCGGGGATACCAGCAACCTTTCTCCAAATTCTTGCAGCCAGTTTTCCCACTCAGCATCTTTGATGTTGCAGGCGATTAAAAAGCCTTTAATTTCGCCCCGACTCCAGCCTTGTGCAACACCCTCTAACAGTTGCAAAAATTTCTGTTCGTATTCCCCAAAAGTCCGAATCGAAGTTGGCTTTGGCGGTGGGGGTGCAGGTTGTTTGCGGAAGCGCCGCTGAATTTGCCGCCACAGGTTGAGGATGCGTTGCCAAATTTGTCGGAACATTGGCTGGGTGGGTGAGATGTTGCTGGAGATTGTAGCATAAGCAACGGAGGACAGGGCAATGCCGTATCCCTACCCTCGATTAATTGTAGGGAAACGGCACTGCCGTGTCCTGACTTTGGCCGCGGAGGATACGGCATTGCCGTCTCCCTACCCACATAATTTTCGGGAAACTAAGGACTAAAGTCCTTACTAGAAACGATCTTCTTCCTTACCCTAAAAAGAAATAATCAAGTAACCATTCAGGAACTTAGCACCAGTAACAGATTTCCCAGTTAGCGCCGGAGGCAGCAAAATATTGCGCCGCTGATCGCCCGCTTCGATCGTCACTTCCGGCCCCGATTGAATCAATTTAATTTCTTTCTTGTCAAACCCAGGCAAAAACAAACTAACTTGACGCTGTGCAATGTTGATGTTAATGGGTTGAGGAGCTTTTACCGCCTGAGAAAAATCGGGCAAAGCATCAATTAGCGGCTGCCAATTATTGTCACTGTGCGCCGGAACCGAAACAGCCGTCAAAGGCTCAAAATCGGCAGTAATAGCTTCTGTAACCGATGCTTGATTAACAATGACACCGCCCACAGTCAAACCAACTTGTTGAGAACTTCCCCAAAGATAGCGAGCAGTTGCGATCGCACTTGCATCTCCAGTCGTCACCAAAAAAGCCGCCGTGCGGTTCGGATCTGCCAGCGCTTCCTTACCCTTATCCAAAAGATTATCGACTTGCTTAGTAGATTGAAAAGCATTGTCTCCCGACAAATCCACCGTCAACACGGTACTGACAACCGGTTGAATAAAAGGTGAAAGCGCTTTCCCCAAATCCGAATCTACCAAAGCTTGACGGAACCTGCGGATGTACCAACTCAGAATTTCCGGCATTCCCAGCATCCGCAGCGTATCCATGCCGCCATTGCCGTCATAAACGATCACATCGTATTGTTTGCTGTCCTCGTATTCTCGAAGTTCGTTCAACGCCAGCGCGCTGTCCATTCCCGGCAACACCCCTAATTCTTGACCGTAAATCTGCTTGAAAAACGGAGTGCGGACATATTGAGCTTCTAGTTGTTTAACTTCGTCCCACCTGCGTTCTAGCAGCGGCGCGCTTTGCACCTGAACTGCTTTGAGGTTGGGGGCGATTTCTTGGGGGCTGAGAGTCAGAGGAACCCCTAGCAGAATACCCAATGCAGGGCCCGGATCTTGGCCGAGCAGCAGAACTCGCTTGCCTTGAGCGGCATATTTTTTAGCTGTTGCGATCGCGATCGTACTGCGGCCAGTGCCGCCTTTGCCCAAAAATGTCAAAATCAAAGCCATTTTCTGTTCTCACTGCCAAAGCTTACTCTTTAACATTTAAGCGCAACCTTCAGCCAGAGTGGGGGAGGGGGGAGAGTGGAGGAAGAGGAGAGTCGGCGAGTCGGAGAGTGGGAGAGGGGAAGAATTGGGAAAATTTTTCCTCTTCCTTCTTCCATCGGACTGACATCCGTTACATCCGTTACATCCGTTACATCCGTTACATCCGTTACATCCGTTACAGAATCCGTTGCCGAACTTCCTTCTTCCTTCTACATCTGTTAAACGGGTTCTAGCTCATCTTCAAAGAACCAAGTCGAAAAACCGTCAAACTTGACAACCACGCCTACTCCGCTACCGTCAACCATTCTGAATCCGTCAACAGTGCCTACTGGATTCGCCTTTATCTTGCCCACTATATTTGCAGGTATCCGATCTCTGAGACGGCGCACCTTAACTCTCTGACCTACTTCTATTGCCACTGAAATTGTTCTCCTGCTCTATATAACCTATATACAACCGTCCATTTTACAGTTTGGCGTCTACTTCGGAACAGCAACACCAGCAGGCGATCGCTCCCTATGATTTTCCATCGAAATTTCGACCAACTTTCCCTAAAAAACGCTATTCTAGTCGGAGTTGGTCGATCGTGTACCCTGATTCGCTTAGGTTTGCCTCATAAGGTTCCGCATGGGCAAGTTCCACTCCCAGAGCCGGGCGCACCACTTAGATAATTATTTTTTATCACCTCGCAAAAAGAATCTTTTTATTAATTGCCACAACTACAGGATTTCTCCCCAGTTAGTCATCCTTCCGGCAGAAGCCAAAAGGCATTCAGAAGTTGTAATTAATTTTATGTTTGTTATATATAACTCGGCGCTCTCTAAGGTTGAGATCGGCGGAATTACTGCTGCAAAGCACTTTGAGTCTGGTTAGCAAAATTTTCCGAAGGTCATATTTTAGTAAAGTGCCATGTTGTAACAGTTTACTAAAATATGACAATAAAAAGAAGATTTAATGCTAAAATTTAAGGTTGAGAAAGTGGATTTTTGCTGCGGTCTTACGCCATAAAAAGTGGAACGATTGCCGGATTTAGGGAGTCTAATAGAGGAAATGAAGTCAAGGAACTTCAACATCACAAAATTGAAATAATGAATAAAATTTTTACGTGCTGGCGATCGACCAAAATTCCGCTCCTAAGTTTGTCGTTAGCTGTGTTCGCCTGTCTGCCGCTTGGTCGTGGGACGATCGCCAGTCCGCTCTCTCCATCCCCCAAACAGCCGTTGAACGCTAGTAAAATTGTCTCGGTCGATCGACCGCCAGCACTGCCAACAGGCTCAAGATCTCCCAAAAATCCGGCAACAGTGGCGGCGAATTCATCCCCAGCAGAGACGATAAAGGCTCAGGGAACAGCGGTCGGGCGATCGCTCGAAATAGAAGAAATTCGCGGTAAAGTAAGCTTTAAAGGGCGACCAGCAGTCGTGGGCGATCGGCTTCTGGCCCCCGGAGACGAAATCATCACCGGCCCCGATTCCACAGCCCGTTTAGGCATCGACAACAACGCCGGCATCGTTGAAGTTTCCGAAAAAACCGCAGTCAGAATATCCAATTTGTCAAGCAGTGCAGGTGGCGAGAAAGACACAGCCATTTTTGTCAGCAGGGGGCGAGTCAGGTTGTCGATCGGCAAAACTGCTGCGACAACTCCCGCAGCCAACACCTCAACAATTATCCCGCCAAACCAAATAGCTGCCCTCAATAGCTTCAGCGGACTCGGCAAATCCAGTCAAATTGCCCAACAAAAAAAATCTGCCAAAACCGCCCCAGTCAGGGTTGAAACCCCAGAAGGCGTTGCCGGAGTCCGCGGCACCTCCTTTGGCGTCAGCGTCGGTGGGGGTAAAACCGCAGTCGAAACTATTGAAGGTGCAGTCGTAGTATCCGACAGCGCCGACTCAGAAGTAGTTGTCAACAGCGGCAACTCCACGGCAATTTTCCCTCAAACCTCGCCCGTGGCGCCCTCAGCGAGCCCTCGCCTAGCTCAACTCAAAGTCCGCAGTTTGTTGAGACTCAGCGGCAATATCTATCGCCTCAGCGGTCAAATTAACCCGATCGACATAGTTTATGTCAACAACGAAGAGATTAAGATCGATCCAAAGGGCAACTTCAAAATCCAAGGAATTTTACCTCCAAGCCGCCGCCTCAAAATCGTAGTGCGAGGCCCGTCAATCACAGAACGGCATTACAGCCTCGTCGTTCCCTAAACAACCTATCGTCGCGAGTAAAGTGCGCGGGCAGTCTCTGAAGACGTGAGTTAGAGCCTAAGTCGTATCTGGGTGAATTATTTTGTGTAGGTGCGAAGCATTTCGCGGTGAATCTCGGTAGTCAAAATAAATAAATTTCGCGTCAACCCTTCGCCCTTACGGTATTGTAAAACTTCATGACTCGCACTGCTGTCGAAAGTCGGACTCGAATGTCAATTATTTCGTCAAATTAATTGCATGAAGTTCAAACAATGGATGGATTATCTCAAACACAATCAACTGATCGGTCTGCGGCAATATATAATTTCAAACCCTCCCTGGATAACAGGCACCCTAGCAGGGCTAATGTCTGTAGTCATGCTGCAAGTGGGAATGTGGAAACCCCTTGAATATTTGGGATACAAAACGCTATTTCAAATTCGAGAATCGGGTATATTACCAAATCCCGGATGGGATCAGAGAATTGCAGTAATTGCGATCGAACCGCATTCCTTGCAAGAATACGGTCAATTTCCTTGGCCCCGCAACCGCTATGCCGAACTGCTAGAATCACTGAAAAAATCTCCCCCTACAGCAGTTGGTTTTGACATTCTTTTCCTCGATCCAAGCCCAAAAGATAATATTTTAGCCGCTGCAATCGCCGCCAACGGCAGAGTTGTACTCGCTAGAACCCCCAAAGAAGAACCCGTAGCATCTTTAAAAGCAGCAGCCGCAGGTGTCGGCCACATAGGGCAGGAAGCCGATAGCGACGGTATTAGCCGCCAGTCAAAAATCTTTATGAAGGGGATTCCTAATTTCGGTTTAGCAATGACTCACAGGTACAATGCTGCTAATCCCCAAGATCCAGTATTGCTTCCACAGTCTAAAAATAAGCAGGAAAAAAAAGTTTGGATTAACTGGCCGGGGAAAACTGAAAATCTACCTACCTATGCTTTTGTTGATGTCGTAGAAGGTAGAATTCCCGCAGATGCTCTGACCAATAAGTTAGTTTTAGTGGGCATAGTTGCTACCGGTTTCGACCCCATATCTTCACCTCTCAACAAGACTACGGGTGGGGTTTATTTATATGCAGCGTTGGTTGACAATTTGCTCAATCAACGCTTGCTGCAGCGGCTGCCGGTACTCGTAGAAATTTTGTTATTGTTGGGAATTGGCCCGCTTACCGCTTTGGTTCTGGGCCACCGAGGTGTTAAGGAGAGAATTGCGATCGCTCTCGGCTTGCCTATAATTTGGATTGCGGCTGCTGCTTTGTTATTTGGCTTCTTTTTTTGGTGGGTTCCGATTGCTGCACCTATTGGCACCCTCATTTTATCTAGCACTGCTTTGCAACTGCGGGAACAGTACGAAAAGCAGCAGTTGATGAGGTTATTTGAAAAGCACGTCGCTCCGGAGACAGCTCAGCTTATTTGGGAACGCAAAGCTGAGATATTTGAACAGGGAGAACTCGAACCTCAAGAACTTACAGCAACGGTGCTGTTTATGGATATTCGTAGTTTTACTTCGATTTCAGAAAAAATGCGACCGCGAGATTTACTTACATGGCTGAACAATTATTTGGAAGCGATGACCAACTGTATTATGGATCACGGCGGCGTTGTAGATAAATACATCGGTGATGCAATTATGGCAGTTTTTGGGGTGCCTTTTTGCCATACCGAATATCGACAAATCCAACAAGATGCTTTGAATGCAGTTGCGGCTTGCATTGCGATGCACGAACGGCTGCACCAACTTAACCAGCAGCTTAGAATTGAACGCAAACCTTTAATTAAATTTGGCATCGGTTTGCATACCGGACAGTTAGTTGCTGGTAGCGTGGGCGGTTCCCGGCGTTTGAATTATTCTGTGATCGGCGATGCTGTCAACGTTGCTGCTAGATTGGAGGCGATGAATAAGGAAATTGTTTCTGACAGTCCTTTTAATTTGTTGGTGACGGGGAGGACTTTTGCTTACGTGCGCGATCGCTACGAAGGTCAAAAAGTAGGGTCGATTCAATTGCGCGGTAAAAAAGAAGAGACTGTGGTTTATGCTATTTTGGGTGAAAAGCATTAGTTATTGGGCATTGGGTATTGGGCATTGGGCATTGGGCATTGGGCATTGGGCATTGGGCATTGGTTCAGGACTTACGTATCAAAACCAAAGAAACCGGGTTTTTGGCAGTTTATGCCAGGATTCACGAAATATTCTCGCAAAAAACTCCGGTGGTTGAGCGAAGTCGAAACCGTGACCACCCGTGCGTAATTCCTAATCTAATCAAACACGCTCAGCCGCAGAGTTTTAGCTATTTGTTCTAACAGAAATAAGCCACCGACAGAGTTTCCCTCTTTATCTAGGGGCGGACTGTAAAAGCCGATCGCACCTTGACCCGGAATTACCGAAAGCATTGCCCCGCTAACTCCCGACTTAGCCGGCAGTCCCACCCGCAGCGCAAAGCGGGCGGATGCTTCATACAAACCGCAAGTTGCCATCAGTGCTTTGACAGTACGGCAGTTTTCCCCGATTTGTCGATCGCCACTATTTACCAAAACCATCCCCAGCTTAGCTAAATCCTCCACAGTTCCCGACAAACAGCAGACGCGATTGTAGGTTTCTAAAGCTATTTCCGCGTTGTGAAGAGAACCAGATTCTACCATTTTCAAGGCGAGATTCCAATTATTTTGATTCGGATTTGTCTTCACTGAATCGAGCATTAACTCATCAACAAATAACTGACTGTTTGCCTGTTGATTCAGCCAAGTTCGCAAGTTTTGACAGCGCTCCACAGGATTTTGACCGGGAATCAAAGACGCTAGGGCGATCGCCCCGCTATTAATCATCGGATTTCTCGGCTTCCCTTGGTCTATTTCGAGTTGAGTTAGGGAATTGAAAGGCAGTTCCGAAGGCTCGCAGCCCACGCAGTCAAAAACCGTTTTTTCGCCCAATTCGCACAGCAAATAAAGCAGCACGAAGGGCTTGACTACGCTCATCAGCGGGAATGTTTGAGCAATGCTACCCCAGCTCAAAATTTGACCGTCAATTGCCCGAATTTGCGCGGCAAACCCTTGTCGATCGGCTTGCGCTAGGAGAGGTATGTACGCAGGGATTTGACCGGATTTACTGCGATCAATTGCCTCTTTTGCCCAAGCTGCCAGTTGTTCCGGTTGCAAGGAAGATAGTTGGCTGGTGGAGATTTTCACTCTCGATTATTTCGATCATTTTAAATTTTAGATTGGCATTCCTGGCGCAATAGTGAGCCAGAAACCCCGTTTATTAACCGAATTGCGTCACTTGGACCCGCTGCGGGAAGAAACTGGGTTTCTTCGGGGAGATAAACCAAGCTCGAACTTCAGGCTATTGACGTTTCGGCCTGCCGGGAGCAAATAAATTTTTCATAAAAAACCTGTACTTTGCATAAAAATCTCCCCTTCACCCCGATAGATAAGTAGCAGCTTCAAGGCAACGCTGCTAGCCAAAACAAACAAGCACTAGCTTGAAATGCCTTCAGATTCTTATGTTTAAGCCCCAGCAAGGGGCGGGGTGCATATTTAACTTAATTCTTTCAGAGTTCGCGCCATCCTATCCGGAAACCCCCCGAACCTTTAAGAATGTACTATCCAACCGAATCTACCAAAACCAGGATAAAAAAATGGCAGAAGCTAAAGCAGAAACACCAAAACCCGCTCCCATGATTTTTAAGGGTGTATGCAGCGACGGAGTTCTCAAAGGCAAAGAAATTGAAGGGAAACTAGATATCAAAGTCAACGTCGAATCTGTCAAAAGTCCAGCAGCACAACCCAAACCAAAAGCCGGGTGGGATACGACTGTATTTTGGGTGCTGTTTTTATTAGTTGCCAACTTGGCAGCCGGCGACCCCGCCGGAATGAGAAAATACAGCTCCCCACAAAGGTCTTCTTCTCATCAGATGTTAAACCAATCTGGGGAGCAGTCGCTGTTGCCTAAGAAAAACACCAGCAACTTGCCACTTTAGGCCCTGGGAGCCTGCCAGCCGCGCAAATAGTAATAGAAAGACCCGAAATATTCATCGAATACTCGCGTCGTAGTTACCAAAGCTTCTGCACTAGGCAAAAAATCTCCCGCGTCTAAGCGGAGTCTACTGGATCTCCCTCCTGAGGTGGGTTGAAAAGTGTAGAAGTCGGTAGCCCTAGGAATCACCTGGATTCCCATATTCGCAAAAGCGAGGCTGGCACGGCGCATCTGAATCGCAGATGTTACCAGGATTACTTTGCGCGCGGCGCCGCGGCTGTCGAGTATCTTTCTCACCTCTTCAGCGCTGGTGCGTATGTTGCTGCCGTTATCGTCGAGAACGATACTGCTGCGCGGCACGCCCATGTTGTTTGCCAGCAAAGTCTCGATATCCTTAGCTTCACCAACATAACCCTCCAACTCTGGTCTCGGGCCAGCGGTAACGATGACCATCGGTGCGAGTTGTTTTCTGTACAAAACGGCAGCATAGGGCAGGCGATTGCCTGTATCTGTTAGTTGAATCGCTACTCGGTTGGGGATGTGAGGCTGAGTGGTTCCCTTGCCCAGAAGGACGATCGCCGCTGCGGTTTCGTCGCAGCAAACTGTGCGGACGGCTGCGGCGGCGTCCCGTTCTGCTTGCTCGGCGAACCAGTAAGCGACAACTGGCATACTCGAAAGGATCAAAACTAGCAGCGCGGCCAGGATCATTCTCGGCGCCGGGTTGCGGATGCCCCCGTTCGTGATCAGCGCCGATGCAATCACCAGCAGCGTGATTGAAAAACCCAGCGGCTTAAAGAAGAAGGCTATGAGGCCGAAAATCGCTGCTCCGACCGGGGTGTCTGGCGCAAAAAAAGCTAGGATCAAAAGGCTGATCAGCAGCAAAACGCGCAGCCGATCTAATAATGGATTGTCTTTGCCTCCTGATTGCTCCCACCACGATCTGAGCAGTGAGAACAGGAGGAATAGAAATAGAATGCGAGCTAACAGTTCTGGCATCTTGCAATATTCTGTGTCTTCATAAATTAGTACAGAAGTTTTGGAAACGAGCGCGAATTTAGCTGCGGAAGGAAATACGGGAATCGGTGAGTTTTTAAATTTCGCCAATAACCCAGCCCGATCGCATTTATCCTAATGCTCGCTTCCGGTCAGCTATCAACCATTGGTTGCAGGCTGCAAGCCCGCTACTTCCAGTCACAGATTGCTGACCGTTAATTGGTAATTGATAACTGGTAATGGTTGATTGATAATTGGTAATGAATCGAGCACGCCGCAGGTGAAATTGGCAATTCAACTCTGCTTTCTGCTGCCTGCTTTTTTTCGCCATTACCTGTTACCCATTCACCAATCCCAATTTATCGGCGCTTCAGTTGATTCCGAATTGCCTGCGTTACCGTTTGAATTACTTTAACACGAGCATAATACTTGTTATCGGCCGCAATTAGCGTCCAGGGAGCAAGCGGCGTGCTGGTGCGGTGAATCATTTGATTCACCGCCACTTCATAATAATTCCACTTTTCCCGATTTCGCCAATCTTCCTCGGTGAGTTTGTATTGTTTAAAGGGATTGTTTTGCCGCTCTGTAAACCGCTTTAGTTGCTCGTCAGGACTGATGTGCAGCCAGAATTTAACTAAGACACAACCGAAACTGGTGAGTTGCTCCTCAAATTCGTTGATTTCCTGATAAGCTCGGCGCCATTCGGGTTCGGTGGCAAATCCTTCGACTCGCTCGACGAGCACTCTACCATACCAACTGCGATCGCAAATGCTGATTTTACCAGCCGTTGGCAGCCGTCGCCAGAACCGCCAGAGGTAGTGATGTGCTTTTTCTTCGTCTGTCGGAGCCGCAAAGGCATTAACGGTGTAACTGCGGGGGTCTAATACGTCCGTCAAGCGTTTGATTGCTCCTCCTTTACCGGCGGCGTCCCAACCTTCAAACAGCACTAATACGGGGATTTCCTCTTCGTAGATGCTTTGTTGCAGTTTGCCAAAACGGGTTTGTTGTTCGCGAAGTTGCTGTTTGTATTCGTCGGGCGACAGCGATTGAGTTAAATCTACTTGGGCCAGCAAGTCGGGTTCGCTGGGTTGCAAGCTTTCTTGAGGTGGCAATTTTACGGGTGCAGATTGCATCGGCAGTCTGTCTAAGGCTTCTGTAATTGTCGCTGCCATTTGCGTTAAAACTTTGACTCTGGCCCACCGCTGACAATCGCCTTCTACTAGCGTCCAAGGTACCGGGCCCGTGCCGGTTTGGGCTACCATTTCTTCGGCAAAAGTTGTGTATTCTTCGTATTTTTTGGCTTGTTTCCAATCTTCGGGCCGCACTCGCCAAGCTTGTAAGGTGTCGTCTTCTAGTTTTTTGAGCCGGTGCTTGAGCTCTTTTTTGCTCAAGTGAATCCAAAATTTGGCAATTGCCGCGCCGTCATCTACCATCTGTCGCTCGAAGGCGTTGATTTGCCGGATGGCTGTCGGTACTTCTGCCTCGGAGACTCGATCGAACAATCGGTCTTCTAAAATGTGAGTGTACCAACTGTGGTAGAAAAAGCCAATTTTGCCGCGGGCGGGGAGTTTCTGCCAAAACCGCCATAGGAAAGGATAGCCCATTTCTGCATCTGACGGCGGCCAAATTGGGTGGACGGCAAACCCCCGCGGGTCCATATACCCCACCATTTTTTTGACTAAAGCGCCTTTGCCGGCGGCGGCCCAACCTTCGAGGACGATAATTGCGGGCAATTTTTTTTCCCAGCAGGCCAGTTGGAGCGATCGCAACTGTTTCATTAAAACTTCTATCTTGGCATCGTAGGTTTCTTTATCCAGGGAGATATCTAAATCGAGGTTGTCGAGCATATTTACCTCATATAAATCTGAAAAAACTGTTTAACGTTAGTTTAACGTTTGGATAAAATTAAATCCTCAACTCCGGGAAAAACGTTATAAAAATTACAGTTACGGCTGGTTAAAAGCCGCAGCGCTCCTGCAATCAAATGCCACCCTGGTTAATACTAGCAAGAATCCCTCGATTTCAAACTTGCAAAAAAAAACAGCTCAGGTTATAGTTGAAATAGGGAACTTTTAAATAAGTTCAATTTCTCCCCTCCCCCGATCGGGCGAGTTAACAGGAGGAGCCAAAAATCCCTGAAAAAGGATTTATTGTAAAACAGAGCAAAAGTAAAAATCAACTACCCGGTGGGGGTGACAACTTCTTTACTTAGCTGTAGAAACTTTATTCAAACAATAGTAGTTACTTAAGCACCAAGCTTGGTAACGAAAGAGAGCGCGACTCATCGACATCCAGCCATAAACTCCCATACAAAACTAGCCCCAAAGGGCAAACCAATTTTTATGATTGCGCTATAAGATAAAACCTGAAAGCCTGGGTGATATAAACAGGTTTCTGAGTTTTATCGACACCACAATAAATCTGCATTACATCCGCGTTTATCCGCGTTCATCTGCGGTTAATCATCAAAAACTCGGAGTTTTGCAAGAAATTCACTGTACTTGTTTGCCAATACCACTTAAGAGGAACAGTCCGAAATTACGGATTGCAAGTTTTCTATGAATATCTTAACAACACGCTCCTACAATGGCGAAACTGACTGGTGCGCGATCGCAAATTTAATCGATGCTTGCGAAACAGTCGATCGCCTCGGCGAAGAAGTCTCAGCAACTGAACTCAAGCTCGTACTTGATGCACCCAAACTCGACCAAGCCCGCGACGTGCAGTTGTGGGAAGATGGTAATTACAAACTAATTGGTTTAGCACTCCTAGATATGCCCGATTCGCCAGAGGAAATAGACGCTTGTCTCTGGTTTTACGTGCATCCAAAGGTGCGCGGCGCAGGTTTGGAAAAAGACATAATTAAGTGGGGCGAAAAGCGGCTGCGCGAAGTAGGAAAAGAACGCAATTTGCCGGCAAAATTGCGTACATACAGCCGCGAGGACAAAACCGATGAGATGCGACTGTTAGAAAAACAGGGCTTTGAGGTCGATCGCTATTTTTGGACAATGGCCCGATCCCTCGCCGAACCGATTCCCGCGCCGGAATTCCCCGCAGATTTTGCACTGACGCACGTCTCGGGAGAACAAGACATCCAACCTTGGGTAGAGATGTTCAACCAGTCATTTATCGATCACTGGAATCACCACGATTTAACTGCGGAAACCGTGCGTTATTGGATGCAAGATGCGAATTATCAGCCGGAATTAGACTTGATTGCTGTTTCGGGCGATCGCAAATTTGCAGCTTTTTGCGACTGTCAAATTAAACCCCAAAAAAACGCCCGCAGCGCCACAAAAGACGGTTGGATTGAATTGTTGGGTACGCGGCGCGATTTTCGGAAAATGGGTTTAGGAAAAGCGATGCTGCTGGCCGGTATGCACTCCTTAAAAGCGGCGGGTGCAAACACAGCTAAACTCAGCGTCGATGCTGACAGTTTGACGGGGGCGACAAAGCTTTACAAATCAGTCGGTTTCCGCCCGATGGAAACTTGGATCGAATGGGCTAAAACTGTGTAGAAAAAGGTTGGTACTGAAGGCTAGATCCCCGACTTCTTAAAGAAGTCGGAGATCTAACATGGTTGTGTATAGTTTTTGATGCTGTAGGGGCGGGTTTTACCAACAATATTTGCCTAAAACCCATAATCTCGTAAACCCGCCCCCACCCAACGGTAAATCACAATCTACCTCTTTCAAGATACAAGGAGCGGGTTTTAGCAAAAATATTTGAAGCTAGGCAAGGGAGAAATAAACCCGCCCCGTCTTTCGTTTCTTTCCTAAATCAGCCGAAAATTCGCCGATGTAATCGAATTGGCACTCACTCCAATCATCACACCTAACTCCTCTCCTGTCAAGACATTTTTGATGAGAGTTCCCTGAGTATTTTGAGTTATTTCCAACTGACCAAAACTCAAACCTCCGCTTAGTGCGATCGAATCTTGACCTACGGTAAAATCAGCTAGCGGTTTAGAATTGGATGAGTTATTGGTAGCAAAGGATGCTGAGGCTCGCTGTGGTATGATGGCGATCGATTTGACTACGGGGGCGATGGTTCACTGGTTGCGGTTTGAAGGTATTGTCACAGAACTTTATGATGTGCAGGTGATTCCTGGAGTGCAAAAGCCGATGGCGTTGGGTTTTCTAACGGAAGAAATTGCTCAGTTAATTACTTTGGAACTTTAACCGCAGATGGTGGCGGATATACGCGGATGAACGCAGATTAAGATGCAGTTTGTTTGGTGACTTCGACATAAATATGTTCTAATCGCACCGGATACCGAGCGATTGAATCAATAGAAATCCCGTCGAACCGCAAAATAATCTCTTTTAATTCTAAACGTTCCGGCAGCCAAAAAGCTAAATCGCTACCGTAGCGGCGGGGGATGAAACTGTATTGTTTAGCGCGGGCGATGACTTCAGCTTCTTCGTCGGTTTTTACCACGATAATTTCTTGAGCCGGAATCAGTTTTTGCAACTCCTCCAAACTGCCCTCAGCGACCATACTGCCATTTTTCAGAATACCGATTTTCTGACACAGACGCTCAGCTTCATCCAATAAATGAGTTGTCAGCAGAATTGTAACTCCTTCCGATTGCAAGCGCTGAATTAACTCCCAAATTTCATAGCGGGCCTCAATATCTAAACCCGTTGTCGGTTCGTCTAAAATTACTAATTTAGGTTGGTGCACCAAAGCCACTGCAATATTCAAACGGCGCTGCATTCCTCCGCTCAAAGTTTCTACGGGGCTTGTAGCTCTATCTGTCAAATTTACGGCTTTCAAACAGTGTCTTACTTGATAGCGCCGCTGCTTGCGCTCTAAGCCGTAAATTTGAGCAAAAAAGTTTAGGTTTTCCTCGCAGCTAAGGCTTTTGTAAAGCAAATTTTCTTGAGGCGCTACACCTATTAAGGATTTTGTAGAGTCAGAAACAGGTTCGCCATTAATATAAACTTGACCGCTGTCGGCATTTAGCAAATTACATAAAATATTGATAGTTGTAGTTTTTCCCGCCCCGTTTGGTCCGAGCAAACCGTAAATTTCTCCAGATTGAATGTGCAGTGTTAAATCTTTAAGCACTGAACGCTCGCCGTAAGACTTATTTAGCTTTTCTATTTGCAGCACTGCTTTAATTCTCCGTATTATTTTATATATTTACGGTTGTTTCTGAACGATTAAACCGCAGAGAGCGCAGAGGGCGCTGAGTCTCCAGAAGAGAGAGATGAATAATTACGACATAATGAGATAGTTTTAAAGTCTTCTTTCTACTCTCAGCATTCTACGGTAAGAAAGCCATCCACCTGCAATCATGGCAATAGAAAATATGAATAAATACCAAAAGTGTTCTGCAATATCAGCCAAATCTTTGCCGTCAGCCCACACGCCCATCAGCGCTTCGTTCATGTGATAAATTGGGTTGTACTGGGCGAGTTCCAGCAGACTTTGGGGAAAGAGCGAAGTAGGCAAAAATGCGCCTCCTAAAATCAACAAAGGAACGCCGAAAGCAGCTACTAGGGAGTTGACATCTTCAGTGCGCCTCGCAAACTGGGTGCCGAGAATAAAGCCTACACCTACATAAGATACAATACTGAGCAGAATTATCGCACATCCTAGCAGAATAGAGCCTTGGAATTGTGCTCCTAAAAAAGAGGCGATCGTGTATACTAAAATTACCTGACCGATGCCGATGCAACTGTGGGCCAGGAAAATTCCTAAAAAGTAGGAAGTGCCGCTCAGCGGGGAAATAAACAAGCGTTTGAGGGTATGCTGTTCTCGCTCTGCTACTACTGTTGCTACGCTACCACCGAGACAGCTAAAAAATAAAGCCGCTCCTACTAAGCTTGCAGGTGCAGCAACTTCAAAGGCTTTTGCTGTGGTGAGATTAGCGCGTTCTTTTAAAATTAAACCGTTAATTAGCAAGATAGAAACTGGAAAAATACTCCACAATACTAAGCTGCGTCGCCGCCTCCCCAATTCAATTAAAATCCGCTGTGCTACTGCGAGCGTTTCGTACCAGTATTTCATAGCAAATATATTAGTATTGTGAGAATAGGGGATTGGCGATCGCGCCACCGGATATCATACCATAGAGGTGCAAATAAGTTTAACTCTCAATAAAAAACCCGCCGGCGCGGGTTGTGTGATTTTAGGGGGATAGGTTTTAACCCCAGTAAAAAAAAAGAACGGAACTGTAACAAGTTCCAAACCCATATCGAATCAGTTATTCCCTATCTAAGATCGAAAATCGTATAACTTATCGCCCTCTGTCGCTGCTGTCAATTAATACTAAAGTTCTTACCTCTGTAGCATCCTTGAAAAGAAGCTAAACTGGTGCGGTTTCTCTGTTCCAATTTAGTCACCAGGGAGGAAATATTGGAACTCCCAGGGGTAGCATCCCACTTGTAGATAAAGTCGCCGAGATTGTCTCCGGTTTCTTCGTAGCTGTGCTCTTCTACCGGAATTCCCGAAACTCCTGAAATAGTTTGGTTGTGGTATCCGTTAACGATGATTTTTTCGATAACGGCGCCGGGTTCTGCGGTAATGTTCCATTGCACCGGTTCGTAGGCTGAAAGCGCGAGAATTATTGGCTTGTTTCGGCGTTCTACTTTGACTTCGATCGCACTTTTTGATAAATCTCGGTTCTTGTGATCCGCATTGGCTTCGTAAACGCCTATTAAATGAAGTTCTTTGTTTCCGCTTGAGGAACCGATATAAGCTGAAAAATCGTCGGAACCGCCAAGCCCGCAGGTGGCGCCAGAACTAATTGGGGAAATAAAAGCTGTTTTTTCGCCTAGTTTCTGCTGCACCGTTGGCACTACCCACAATCCGGTTCCGATTCCTAAAGCACCTATCAAAGCGGCGGCGATACCGAACGGAAGGGCATTTGTCAGGTTGCGAACAACTGGTTTGGCTGTTAGTTGAGATAGGGTTTGCTGCCAAGTTTCACCAGTTTGTCGATCGGCATTGCCACCATCAAGACACGCCAATAAACCTAAACTTTCCGGCTGTTCGAGCAAACTTTGAACTGTTTTCCCTTCGCCGACGTAGAGATTTCTAGTTTCCGTGTCTAAAAGCAGCCAGTAGCGATCGCCCTCGCCGAGGTTGTACTCTTGTACCGCAGGATCGACTAAATCGTGCTGCAAAAACACCAGCCAAGCCATATTATTGCCAGTGCCGACTGTTTTGCCGTCGCTGGAAATAAGCTGGTCGATGTCGGGCTCCCAGCGCCAAGCTACCCAGCGACTATCTCCTCGATAGCCGAGGGATTTTTCTAGTTGCGGATGAGCGGTTATTTCTAAGCGTTGAACTAAGTTTGACACTAGGTGTCCTCCTCAAGTGCGATCGGGTCTAGAGCAATTTTGTTCCAATTTATTAAAACAAATATTTTGCTCATGAAGAGCCTCCGAATAATCGGGTTAATTTTGTCTGGCTAATGTTATCAGCCGGTACTTTCCAAACCACACTGGCTTAACAAAAATATGCCTGTTGAATGGTTTAGCTTGAGAACTTGGAGCTGGCGAGCACCCGCCTGGTAATAAATTTAACCTTTGCTGATAACTAATCCTGTTACGGATTAAAGCTGGCTATTTCTCACTGCTTCTACCTGGTTGTCCAGTTTTGAAAGAGTGTTTGGTCGATAGCGTCTACAAGTTCTTAGCTTAACTTTTATTTGGCTACTCTGCTACAAAATATGCCGATCGCACCTGACATCAATATTACGCAGGCAAATAAATATTCCGGCTTTCTCGCGGGTGAACAATCCCTAAAAAAGAGACGGTTTCAGAGAAACCCGGTTTCTGTGATAGAAAGTTCTGGCACTTCGCCTATTACTGGCGGGGGCCATCAATCGCATCTCTAGTCGGTGCCACACCTCCGGGGCTAAAGGAACTCGGCGGCACTCTCGGAAGATTGAGATTGGGAGTGGGAACTAAATCCCCGTTGCTGTCGCCAGCAGTTCCACCCGTGGGAGACGCACTATTATTGGGACTGGTACTCGGCGAAGTTCCTGGATTGGCATTATTGGGAGTGACATAGGGCGAACTTCCCGGATTGAGATTATTCTGATTGGTATTCGGCGAAGTTCCCGGATTGGCATTATTGGGAGTGGTATAGGGCGAACTTCCCGGATTGAGATTATTGGGATTGGTACTCGGTGAACTTCCCGGATTGGCATTATTGGGAGTACCTGCGGGCGAAGTTCCCGGATTCTGATTATTCTGATTCGTATTGGGCGAAGTTCCCGGATTCTGATTATTCTGATTGGTATTGGGGGCCGTTCCCGGATTCTGATTATTCTGATTGTTGGGATTTGCCGTGCCTGCAGGAGTAGTTATCGGCGTGCCGGCACCATCTACGGTGATGGCGTTGGGGTTCGGGGGAGCAGGCGGAGCACCTCCATTGGGGTTATTTGCAGGAGCATTGGCGGGGTTGCCCGCAACCGGAGCAGTATTTTGGGGAGCAGCATTGCTGCCGCACAAGCTGACTAAATCAAAAGTTGTGCCGCCTCGGGTTTCGATGAAGCAAACCGGCACATTTACTTGGGGGTTTGAGGCTCTGGGAAAGTCGGCTGTTCCCGGCATGGGACGGCTAAAGGCAGCTTCAGCCATCAGTGGGGTCAAGGCCGCCGATAGAGCGGCGATTGTTCGCAATAATCTCATCAGCGTTTCCTCAAATGTATAATTTTATTTTCTCCAGTATTGCCCATAAATTGCCAAGTGTCGTCACTCTAAAAGCCGATCGATCTTTTTGACAACTGCTTCTACAGGGCCACCGCTGGCTGCAACATCTCGCGAACGCAGAAAGTACAGGTAGAAAAAGCCGAAAGTGGCATAGTCGCGCATCCGTTGCCCTTCTTCCTTGATATTTTTAGTACCGAATTCGCGGGTCAACGTAAGCATTCAAAATATCAATTACAATGCTGGCAATTACTACAATTGCCGCAAAAAACACCACAATACCTTGAACAGTTGGATAATCCCGCAAGCTAATCGCTTCGTAAAGGCGATTTGCCAACCCCGGCCAAGAAAAAGTAACCTCTGTTAAAATAGCACCGCCCAACAGTGCAGCAAAAGTCAATCCTAAGACAGTAATCACGGGAATTAGCGCATTTTTCAGAGCGTGAGCCCATAAAATCTGCAATTCTGGAATGCCTCTAGCTCTAGCTGCTTCGACATAATCTGCTTGCAAAGTTTGCTTGAGATTCACCCTGACAATGCGCTCGAAAATGCCGCTCAAAAGAATGCCCAGCGTCAAACTCGGAAGTGCCAAATAATGCAAAGATGTGAGAAACTGACCAGGGTTAGCGCTCAGGAGACTGTCAATCGTGTATAGTCCTGTGTAGCCTTCGGGGGCGGGGAATGTCACGGGAAAGCGAGTTCCCAAGGGAAACCATCCCAACTGCACTGCGAAAATCAACTGCAAAACCATGCCGGCCCAAAAAGCGGGCAGCGAGTAAGTGATAATGCCAAACAAACGGCCGACAGCATCGAAAATAGTGTTGGGGCGAGATGCTGCTAGGGAACCGATACTGATGCCGACAATTAAAGCTATGGCCATGCTACAAACTGCTAATTCCACTGTAGCGGGGAAATAGTCGCCGATAATTTGCCACACGGTTTGTCCGCGAGTGGTGATGGAGGTTCCCAAGTCGAAGCTCAACAAGTCTTTCATGTATTTGAGATATTGCTGCCACAGGGGTGCGTCGAGGCCGAGTTGAGTTCGCATTGCTTCTTTGGCGCCTGCGGGAGCTCGCGAGCCGAGAATGGCATCTATGGGGTCGCCCGGAGTGGCCCGCAGCAACAAAAATACTGCTGTGGTGATTGTCCACAACATTAGCGGTGCGAGGAGCAAGCGGACAAAAATATAAGATTGCAGGGCTTTGGAACGAGACATAATATTTGGGAATTGCCAATTGCGAAGTCGTTAGTCATTAATCAGATGTTGAAGACATCAGGCAGATGGAAGCTAGAAGCTGGAAAAAACAGATATTTTATATCTGCGACTTCCGTGCCGCGAATCAGGGGAATTGGGAATTGCGAATAGACAGTTGAGTTGATTTTTGCGAAAAAGTCGATCGACTTTTTCGCAATTGGCGATTTTCCTATTCGCCCAGCAGCGATTCAAAGGCGGCTTGCAAAGACTTGATATCGCCTACTCTGGCTACTAACAAGTTTTCGCTGCCGGCATCCTCCAGCCTATGCCTCCAATACTGGATGCTATCGGAGTTGTTCATCCAGAAACTAATCACGGTGTCTACAACTCGATCGACATCCCAGCCCCGGTAAGGAGAAACTGTCTCCACGGATGCCACAAACGCATCGAGAGTACACTTCCAGTTTCCCAAGTATTCTACACCCGACGGCTGCTGTTGTTGCAGTAATTCCTGCTGCTGGTTAAAAAACGTTAAAGTTGGAGATACGCCCAGGATTTCAAATGTATAGTTCATGTCATCCTCCAGAAGTATTATTTTGCCAAAATGTCGGTCGTCCAAAAAAGCCAAAAACGCTTTACTTTGCTGCCCTCAATGAACTGCAGATGTTTCAATTATCCTATGAGCGCTCGATCGGGATTTTGGTCGATTATCTTATTAATAGCAAATTTTCCAACAGTGGATTGTCACATAATTTACATTTGTCCTGGCACTGTAGAAAAAATGAAAATCAAATTTTTATTAAGCAGGGGTAAGGTGGGGCATCCGCACCCGGAGGAACTGATACAGTTTTAGATTTGAGATTTTAAATTTTAGATTAAAGAATTGAATAATTGGGAATGACTGATGACAACCAGGGTTGGATCGCGGGTCTACAATTGCATTTTTTCTAACCTGGTGTGACTTTTTGTCCGCGAGTCCCCAGAGCGATCGCCACATTCAGGCAAGTAGTGGCATGATTAATATTACAATTTTTTACAGTAGCGGGGGAAACCTCAGCCCCGTTTTGAGCGATCGGCTACCGCACTTCACTATTGCTGTACAATTTTGTAACTTATATCTAGGGCATCTTTTAAACGACAAACGATCGGCAAACTCGGTAGGTGTCAGAATATTGATGTTATTGAAAAGTCTGAACAGTTGTCTGATGAAAAGCTCCCCCAAGATGTCACTGAGCCTAGTCTTGTTGATACCGCTGGTGGTGCAAATCTCCGTAGCAGTCGGCGTGACTGGATGGCTTTCGTTTCGCAACGGCCAGAAAGCCGTCAATGACCTTGCTACTAGGTTAAGCTTGGAAGTCGCAGCGAGGACTAAAGAAAATTTCCGCAGTTTTGGGGATGTGTCTCATTTATTCCTGCAAATGAATAGTGCTGCGATCGCCTCTGGAAACTTAGACCCGGAAGACTTCCCCAACTTAGAGCGCTATTTGTGGAACCAGACCAAGCTGAGCGATCGAACTACAACCATCTACTACGGCGACGAACAGGGCAAATTCCTCTTGCTCAGGCGAGAAGCAGAAGACTTAGTATACATCAGAGACGAATCAACCGCTCCAAACCGCCAAATTTATCGCCTGGACAGCCAAGGAAATCGCACTGAGCTAATCCAAACCGTGTTCTATGACCCCCGTACAAGACCGTGGTACAAAGCTGCCAAAAAGTCAGGAAAAGCCACTTGGTCTCCCATCTACGTCTTCGCAGCCCCGCCAGTTCTGGGGATTACGCCGGTGATGCCTATTTACAATGAAACAGGAAACCTGCGCGGGGTATTGGCAATTGACCTGACTCTTTCTCAAATCAGCGATTTTCTCAAAAGCATCAAAATTAGCCCGTCTGGACAAATTTTCGCGATCGAACGCAGCGGCCAAATAGTCGCCAGTTCCACAGACGAATTGCCCTTTGTCACCGACAAAGACGGACAAAAACGGCTGTTGGCGACACAGAGCAAAAACTTGCTAATTCGATCGGCCTCCACATATTTGCAAAAACGATTTGGTAGTTTTGAACGCATTGACAGCAAAGGACAGTTTACCTTCGAGATAGACGGCAAACGTCAATTCATTACCGTTGCTCCCCTGCAAGACGGTCGTGGCCTCGATTGGCTGGTTGTAGTCGCAATCCCGGAAGCAGACTTTATGGAGCAAATTAACGCCAACACTCGCACAACTATCTTATTGTGCTTTTTTGCCTTCGTACTGGCGATCGCACTCGGAATTTTCACCTCTCGCTGGGTTGTCAAACCGATTACCCGATTGCTGGAAGCTTCCAAAGCTTTAAAAAAAATGTCCGAATCATCCGACTTCACCTCCGCAGAATTAAACGGCGAAGTCGAAGTTCAAGGCGTCAAAGAACTCGGCCTTCTAGCTCAGTCTTTCAATCAAATGGCCCGACAATTGCGATCGTCTTTTATTGCCCTAGAACAAACCAACTCTAGTTTAGAACAGCGAGTAGCAGAGCGGACTGGCGAACTCGAAGCCGCCGAAGCAGAATTGCGGGCTTTGTTTGCAGCTATGAACGAATTAATTATAGTTGTGGACGCCAGCGGTCGCTATTTAAAAATCGCGCCCACAAATCTTTCTCTGCTCTACAAACCAGTCGAAGAATTAGTTGGCAAAACAGTCACAGAGGTGTTTCCGCAAGCTACAGCCGACAATTTTCTCAACCACATCCGAGCAGCTTTAGATACTCAGCAAACTGTCAGCATCGAGTACGATTTAACCATTGAAGACCGCGACGTTTATTTTGCCGCCAGCATTTCACCGCTTTCAGAAGAATCCGTCATTGTGGTAGCCCGCGACATTACCGAACAGAAGCGAGGCGAATCGGCGCGACACCAAAGGCAAAAACAATTGCTCAAACACAATACGGTTTTGGTAGAATTGGCAAGAAATAAAGCGCTGTATCGAGGCGATTTGCAAGTAGCTTTGAGGCAAATCACCGAAGCGGCGGCTCATACCTTACAGACAGAAAAAGCTGGCGCGTGGCTGTATGATGAGAGTCGAGCGAAACTGCAATGTCTCGACCAATTTAGCCGCAGCAAGCACCAGCATTCCCAAGGTAATGAACTCGCAGCAGCAGACTATCCAGCTTATTTTCAAGCTTTGGAAGAACACCGGACGATCGCAGCCGAGGACGCTCTCTCAGATATTAGAACTAGAGAATTTGTGGAATCTTACTTTGCACCAATGGGTACTACATCAACCTTAGACGCGCCAGTGCGCCTCGGCGGACAAACAGTGGGAGTCATCTGTATCGAACAAGTGGGAACTACTCGCAATTGGACATTAGAAGAACAAAATTTTGCTGCTTCCCTGGCAGATTTGGTATCATTGGCGATCGAAGCCAGCGAGCGCGATCGTACACAAATCGCTTTGCGTCAAGCAGAACAAAAATACCGCAGCATCTTTGAAAATGCCGTCGAAGGGATTTTTCAAAGAACCCCCGAAGGCCACTTCTTGAGCGTAAATCCAGCTTTAGCGCGCATCTACGGCTACGCCAGTCCCGAAGAATTGACATCAAATCTCACAAACATCAGACAGCAAGCTTACGTCAATCCTCAGCAGGGCGACAAGTTTATGCGGGTGATGGAAGAATTCGGAGAAATTTCGGGGTTTGAGTCAGAAGTTTACCGCGTTGACGGCAGTGTAATTTGGATTTCCGAAAGCGCGCGTGCAGTGTGCGACGCGGACGGCGAGGTACTCTACTATGAAGGCAGCGTCGAGGATATTAGCGATCGTAAAGTCTTTGAATCCGCCTTGCAACTCGCCCTAGAAGCAGCCGAAGCCGCTTCCACCGCAAAAAGCGCATTTTTAGCAAACATGAGCCACGAACTGCGAACACCTCTGAATGCCATCATCGGCTACAGCGAAATGCTCCAAGAAGAAACCGCAGAATTGGGTTACGATGAACTCACCCCAGATTTAGACAAAATTCGCACTTCCGGCCGACACTTGCTATCGCTAATTAACGACATTCTCGACATTTCTAAAATCGAAGCCGGTCGCATGGATCTTTACTTAGAAACCTTCGACATCGCCGCCTTGATTGAAGATGTCGCCTCCACCGCCGCGCCGCTAATTGAGAAAAACGGCAACACCCTTAACTTGGATCGAATTACGAATATCGGCACTATGCACGGTGACATTACCAAAGTGCAGCAGATTTTATTAAATTTGCTGAGCAATGCCGCCAAATTCACTCAAAACGGTACAATTACCCTCACAGCCAGCCGAGAAAAAATGGCGGGCGACAGCAGCGAAGCAAAACAAGAAAACTCTTCTGAACCTGTGGCAAGTTCTCAATATTCAATTGCTAGTAAAGAATTTTTAGTTGTTAATTGTATAGATACAGGAATTGGGATGACTCCCGACCAGTTGCAGCAAATTTTCCAACCGTTTACGCAAGCAGACGCTTCCACCACCCGCAAGTACGGCGGCACCGGTTTGGGACTAGCAATCAGCCAGCGTTTTTGCCTAATGATGGGCGGCAATATTTCAGTAAAAAGTCAGGAGGGTGTAGGTTCTACTTTTAGCATCCGCTTACCTGTTAATCCGCCAAATTAGGGCGGAGCGCACACGCAGGATTCAATTTCAGAAAAAAAGAATGCTGGCGCACCTTACAAAATAAGTTCCCCTAAAGAAGGGAGACTTCAAACCAAGTAGGGAAGCAAAAAGTAAAAAGAACATTCTTTTTATTTTTTATTTCTTACTTTTATCTTACTCATCACGGCTCTGTACTTGGCTGAGATTCTGGAGTCACCACCCCACTCGTATCTATATACTCAATCATCTCTCGTTTTTTCTTATCAATAAACCATTTATACTGATCGATCGTTTCGGGACGAGCCTTGCTCATACACTTTTTTTCCCAGTCCAATTTCTCTTTTTCATCGTCCGCTCGCTGTTTTTCGTTTGTTTTATCTTTTCTCCCTTCCATAACCTTTTTCATAGCCTCTGGGAGTAAGCAATAAGCCATGCCTCCACCGAGCTGTTTTTCTAGAATTTTTTCGTCGAGAGCAACTGCTTTTCGGAGTTCTTTTTCAGCCTCCTCGTAAAATCCTTGTTCGAGCAGTACCCAGCCCAAGTTTAGATGCAGTTCATAGTTGAGTTGATCGTCTTTTTTTCTAGATCCTTTAGTAAACTCTTCTAATCCAATTCGCAGTAAAGATTCAGCGTCAATCAGTTTCTTTTTGCTAATATAAACGCGACCTAAATTATTAAAGGCGCGGGCATCTCCTCGCTCTACAACTCTTTGATACAGCTTTTGAGCTGGATCTATATCTCCCAAAGATTCGTATATTTCTCCCAAGGCCATTAGAATGTCAGAATCCTGGGGAGCTATTTTGGCCGCTTGCTCGTATTGCGCTTTGGCTTTTACCAGTAAACCTTGTTTGTAGAGTTTTTTTCCTTCTCGATAGTTCCATTTCCCAATCTCAGGCAAAGAGTTATTGACTCCCACAGAAGCCAACAATAACATTGCGGTAATTCCCAAGGTTGCTTGACTGTGAAACTGGGGAGAAATATTGAGTTTTTTGAGGAGGTTTTTAATCTTTTCTTGTCCTGTGTTCTGCAAGGTGCGGATTAACGTGAGAATTAACCCTCCTTGTCCCAGCAGGCCTAATGCCTCCAAGAAACCGAATCCTCCCGTGGAAAAGAGTTGAATGAAGGTTGTCAGATAGGCCCCTACCGCCGTCAATCCAGCGATAGTCAGCCCGTTGAACAACGGATCGAGGGGATGTGAGTGGGAAACTTCCTCGTCGGAAGTCGGTTCGAGAAACCACCACCAAGCTTCTGGAGAGGGGTGAAATGTCGATCGCCATTCTGCCAAATTTGCTCCTCTGGCGATCGCAGGGGCTTGTTTTTTCAGGAAGTTGTCCAATTCGAGTAGTTTAGCCAAACTTTCCACAGAAAGCTGGGTTTTCTCGCTGAGTGCTTCTTCGATCGCGTCGCGAGTAACTAAAATATGGAGAATTTCTATTTCTGAGGGTTCAGACTTTGCCAATTTTAGGTTAGTGAGAGCATCAGTATATTGAGCTAAGGCCTGTTCTAATTTCACGAGCCGACTGGAATAATTAGATTACTGAAAAAATTTTACAGCAAATTGCAGGTATATACTTGAAGATAATTGTAGCCCACAGTTGCCGCACATTTTCCAACTCTTTACCCAAGCATACGCTTCCACCACCCGCAAGTACGGCGGCACCGGTTTGGGACTAGCAATCAGCCAGCGTTTTTGCCTAATGATGGGCGGCAATATTTCAGTAAAAAGTCAGGAGGGTGTTGGTTCTACTTTCACCATTCGCTTGCCGGTTAATCTGCAAAATTACGGGGCGTAACTGTTACACCGGCTATGCCTGGGAACTAGAAATTACTAACTCCCAATTACCTTTGAATGCTTCTCGGATCGAGAGCATCCCGCAACCCATCCCCCAATAAATTAAACGCCAAAACAGTCAAAATAATCAGTATCGCCGGAGGCCAAACCAGCCAAGGCTGCAACACTAAAATTGAAGCATTAGTAGACAGGGATAGCAAATTTCCCCAAGAAGGATCTGGCTGTTGAATTCCCAACCCAATTAAACTCAAAACCGACTCCGCCACAATAAAACCAGGAACAGACAAAGTGGCAGAAATAATTACGTAAGTTGCAGTTTGCGGCAAAACGTGGCGGACAATAATATAAATTGGATTGGCGCCCATTGCCCGCGCCGCTTGCACGAATTCTAGCTGTTTAATTGACAGTACCTGACCGCGAATCACCCGCGCTAAACTCGCCCAACTGATAAATGAAGTAATCAGCACAATCAATATAAATCGCTGAGCACTTGTCAATCCCGGTGGCAATACTGCTGCTAGCGCTACTAATAAATAAAGACCGGGAATCGTCATCAATACTTCGGCGAAACGCATTAAAATACTATCAATCCAACTGCCGAAATAACCAGATATGCCTCCGATAAACAATCCCAATGGAAAAGAAATTGCTATTCCTACTAAACCGATGCTGAGGCTAATTCTGCTGCCGTGTACTAAGCGACTGAATTGATCGCGAGCTTGCTCATCCGTGCCTAAAAGATTAATTTGACCTTCTCCTGTAGTGCCAAACAGGTGCCTGTCAAATGGCAAAAATCCTAAAAATTTATAGGGGGAACCTTTGACAAACAAACCGAGAACAGAGGGTTTTTGCCAGTCTACAATTATCTCACGAGCACCGGTATTAGCATCCACCGGGCCCTGAGTAGTCGGATAAACGTGGGGCCCGATAAAGCGCCCGTCTTGGGTGCTTAAATAAATCTGAGTCGGTGGCAGCAATGAACCGTTTAATTGAGAGTCGTAGGGGTCGTAAGGTGCCACAAATTCGGCCAAAAGCGCGACTGTATAAAAAATTAACAGTAGCACGGCTCCCAACCGAGCTAGAGGATTGTTTCTAAGATTTTGCCACCAGTTCATAAGTTTTTAGGTTTGAGATTTTAAGTGGGTTAGTAATAAAGACTAAAGTTCTTTGTAGAAACTTTAGTCTGTTCTTAATGGACTCAGCAGCCAAAACTTAATTCCTGACTTATAACAGTTTTCATAAGTGAATTACTTACTACAAAAATTAGACTACTTTTGTTCATCTCCGACCAAGATTATTCTAGTTTCATCGTCTGGTATTTTCCCCAATTCCTCGCCGCTAAAAGGATTGTAGAAAAATGAGCCTGTTTGGGGCGGCAATTTGGGATTGAGTACAATTTCTACTATACTTTTTACAACCCCAGTGAGCGGAATTGCCAGGATAACTCCCAACAATCCTCCCACTCTGCCTCCTAACAGCAAAGCTGTGAAAATAACTACCGGACTCAATCCGGTGAGATTGCCCATGATTCGGGGAGCTACTAAATTATCCTTGATTTGCTGGAGACCGATCGCCACTACCAACACTTGCAGCGCCAGCCACCAATCAATAAAGGCTACAATTATACTAACAGTGCCAATTCCCAAAGTGGCCCCAATAAACGGAATTATTTCCGTCAATCCTATAAACACGGCAAACAACAGAAAAAACGGAACTTGCAGCCACCAAAAAGCCATAGTTAGCGAGATGGCCATAAATAGTCCCAGCAATAACTGTCCCGATACAAATCGCTGGAGGTTTCGCTCCAAAGTCTCTGTTAAAACATAGCGAATGTCTGGGGAAAAAATGCTGGTCAAACCCTGCCACACTCTTTGCCCGTCTAGGAGCATATAAAAAGAAATCACGACAATAAAAATTAAGTCCAAAAACCAGTTAAAAGTACCGACAACTAAGCCTAAACCCGTACCGGCGATCGCCTGGACTTCTCCCTGGACTCTAGCTGACAGTTGCTGCTCCAATATTTGCACGTCAAACGGTAAATTGCGCTCGGCACTCCAGGCTTGAAATTCAGCTAGCTGCAGCCGCCCCGACTCCAGCAATTCCGGGAACCTCACCCCCAACTGCCTCGCTTGGCTGAACACCGGCGGCACAATAGTTACACCGATTACTACTACTATCACACCCGCAGTTAAATAAACCAGCGCCGCAGCTACTCCCCGGGGCAAAAATACTTGCAGTCTTTTTACTGCATAATTTAATAAAAATGCAACGAGTCCCGCCGTTACTAAAATGCTGACCAGTTCCCCAACATAACTGACAGCAGTCAGGGTAAACCATCCCGTCACTAGCACTAGCAGCCAAGTAATTAGAAACTGTTGGAGGGGAGAAAAGAGACTATTCATTGTGATTTTTTTTAAATAAAGTGGCACAACTTTTTCAGCAGATGTGCCGTATTATACAGTAAACACATGACAGTATAGATTAGGAATAATCAGTTCAAGATTAGACTGACTTTTGTGAGCCTTGATACATAGGTGACGGCCAAGCCACTTGGGGAGAGACAATGCCAGCCCGATCGCCCCCACGATCGCGAATCACGCTAATATTCAGTATGGCCCAGAGGCAGATCAAATTAAATCTCGATCGTACAAACTTCGATCGACAGTTAATCAAAATCGCCATTGTAGGGTGAAACGGCGCCATACTCACCCAAAAGGAGGAAGCGCTTCTCCAGATGCCCTCGGCTAAAATGAACTAAATAATATCGTAATCTTTCTTTACAATATAAAAAAAAAGGAAAGGCTCATACTGGCGAGAGGAACTACCGTGACTAATAAAGTTTTTTCAGAAGCCGAAGAAAAGCAACCCCTTTCCCCCGTAGAGAGCGGGCGCGACAGGAACTCAGCAGTGGATGTAGCTGAAAGTGAAGTCTCAGAAAACTCTCGCTGGCAATTCTCCGCTGAGGAAGATGAACGAGAAGTTGCGCTGGAAGTTCCAGAAATCGAGCAGGAACAAGTTTGGGAACCAGAAGCAAGTGAAGTTGGGCCCCGCAAAGAAATCAGGTGGCCGGCCTTGTTGGCGGGCGCAGGGGTTGGCGTAGCTGCAACGCTGCTAGCAGTACACTTCACAGGGGGCAATCAGAGTTCGCGTCCTGCCGCTCCAATTCCACCGCTAAACCAGCAGGCGGCGGCTCCGACGGTGACAGTGGCGCCTGTGGAATCTGCCCAGGTGGGTGAAACTTTAGAAGCGATAGGCACCGTGGCCGCCTATGACTTGCTGCCGGTGCTGCCACAAGCCAACGGTTTGCAAATCAAGCAGGTGTTGGTGAATGAAGGGGATGCGGTAGAAAAAGGTCAGACGATGGCGGTTTTGGACGATTCGGTATTACGATCGCAAATTGCCGAAGCGCTGGCGGGAGTACAATCGGCCAATTCTACGGTAGAACAAGCCGAAGCTCAGGTACAGCAAGCTCAGTCAGCCCAACAAGAAGCCCAAGCCGGCGTTGCTCAAGCCCAAGCTGGCGTTGAAAAAGCCATCGCTGACGCAGCGCAAGCCAAAACAGGCGTCGGGCAGGCAAGAGCCGGTGTGGAACAAGCTAAAGCCGGTGTCACTCAAGCTAAAGCAGGCATTGCCTCCGCTCAGGCTAAATTAGATCAAGCTCAAAGAGAAGTAAATCGCACCCAAGGTTTGGCTGCTCAGGGAGTAATTAGTCAGCAAGATTTAGAAAGACGCAAGACAGAGCGGCAGACTGCTGTTCAAGACTTGAACAAAGCTAAAGCTGACTTGAATACAGCTTTGGAAGAACAGAATAAAGCAGCGGAAGAAGTGCGATCGGCTATTGCTAAAGTAGCTACTGCTGAAGCTAATATCAGTACAGCTAGAGCCGCCCTCGCCAGCGCTCGTGCAAAAGTGAATACCGCCGGAGCGAGTGTCAGCAGTGCCAGAGCAAATGTCGGAAATAACGCAGCAAGTGTCCGCAGCAATGATGCCCAAGTCAAACAGTTACAAACTCAACTAGAACAAACTATTGTTCGAGCGCCCGATAGCGGCACTGTGGCTGAAAGAATTGGTCGAGTTGGCGATGTTTCTTCGGGAAGTCAAAAACTCTTTTCGATTATTCGCGGCAACAAGCTGGAACTGCAATTGAAAGTGCCGGAAACTCAAGTTTCGCGAGTGCGGCCGGGAACAGCAGTGCAAATTACTTCGGATTCTGACAAGCGGATTAAGTTGTCAGGAACTGTGCGAGATATTTCGCCCCTAGTTGACCCGCAAAATCGGCAAGCTACGGTGAAGATTGATTTGCCCGCCAGCGAGTTTTTGCGATCGGGAATGTTTTTGCGCGCATCCATTTCGACGGCAACGGCTCAAGGTTTGAAAGTGCCCGCTAAAGCTATTGTGCCGCAACCTGACGGCAGTTCTATGGTTTATAAACTTGTGGGCGAGGACAAGGTGCAGGCTCAACCGGTGGAAATCGGGGAAATTTCCGGGGGTGCGGTGGGCGATTTGACTGCTGCTAAGGTACAGATTAAAAAGGGTTTGAAGGCGGGCGATCGGGTTGTTGTTACTGGCGCTGGTTTTCTTAAGGATGGCGATCGGGTTAATGTTGGTAAATAGTTATATGGATTCCGGTTGCACCGTCCGTCATTGTTGACTGTTGACTGTTGACTGTTGACTGTTGACTGTTGACTGTTAACGGGCGGGTGTTGACTGTTGACTGTTGACTGTTGACTCGATTTTATTATTGTGATGCAACCGGAAACGATATCATACCAATTTAAGGTGAAGTTGCACATATCTCGATCCCCCTAAATCCCCCTTAAGAAGACCCACTTTGAGAAGAATCTTGTCCCCCCCTTAGTAGGGGCGGTGCCCCCGTGCCCGCCCTCTTGGTTAGGGGGGATCAGATTCTACGGGGCCTCATAAAAAATTGGTATCAGATGAGGAGATAATATTAGAAATAATCTCAATTGCGGTTGCGCCGGAATGATATCAAATCCGCCCTTCATCGTCCCGATCGAGTCGAATCAAGCTGCCAACCAATAATTCGCGCAATTTTCATTTTTTTGACTCACAATCAACAGTCAACAGTCAACAGTCAACAGTCAACAGTCAACAGTCAACAGTCAACAGTCAACAGTCAACAATCAACAGTCAACAGTCAACAGTCAACAGTCAACAGTCAACAGTCAACAGTCAACAGTCAACAGTCAACAGTCAACACTCAACAATCAACAGTCAACAGTCAACAGTCAACAATCATGAGCTATCTGTTCGTATCGGCAACCTCACGGTAAACGTTGCCCCTTGTCCCTCACCTGAACTTTCTGCATTAACAGTACCGCCGTGGAGTTCTACTAAATGACGGACTATCGAGAGTCCTAGCCCCAATCCACCGTCTCTGCGAGAGTAGCTACTATCCGCCTGACGGAAGCGATCGAACACATAGGGGAGAAAATCAGGGTGAATGCCTTTACCAGTATCGCTAACTTGGATTTGAGCCATGCCATCAATGTAGTCTAATGCGATTTCAATTTTTCCTCCGGCTGGGGTGAATTTAATCGCGTTTGAAAGTAGATTCCACACCACCTGTTGTAAGCGACTTGGATCGCCCAACACGCTTGGTTTTAAAGGACTTAGCCGGGATTCAACTTGAATATTTTTGGCTTCTGCTGCCAAACCAACCACCTCCATCGCATTTTTAACCAGTAGATTGAGCTCAATTGCAATAGCATTGAGCCGAAACTGACCTGTGCTAATCCGCGAAACGTCTAATATGTCATCGATGAGCTGGTTTTGTGCTTTGGCGGCGCGCTCGATCGTTTTTAGCGCCTCCTCGGTTTTAGCCTCGTCAAATTTTTTCAGGCGCAGCAACTGTGCCCAGCCAATCATCGCATTGAGCGGCGTCCGCAGTTCGTGAGAGAGGACGGACAAAAACTCATCTTTCACGCGGTTGGCCTCCTCAGCAGCGACACGAGCCGATTGTTCTTGCATCCGAAGGCTGCGTTCTGTCTCCAACTGTTTTTGCTTGGTGATATCCTCGATCGCCAACAGAATCATCTGTGTATCGCCGATGGGAGGCATTTTGCGGGCATTGAGCAGCATTATTTTATGCCCGATCTGCTCAAAGTCATGCTCGACCTCAAAATCGTGAAACTCGGTCTTTCCTGCCAGAATTTCTTCTAGGAGCGATCGCAACTTGGGAATATTCCACTGTCCGTTACCGAGATCGAAGACCGAGTGTTGCTCAGTGTGGATCGGCATCACCTGAAACGTCTCGTAGAAAGAACGGTTGGCGGTGATCGCCTGTAGTTTTAGATCCAGCACTAGCAAAGGTTCGCGCACGGTTTCTACGATCGTTTCGGCGTAATTTTTCGCTTCCATCAACTGCTGGGCGCTGACTTTGAGATCGTTGATATCCACCAACATCACCACAGCTCCATCAATCTTGTGGTCGATCGTCCGATACGGTCGAATATGCAGATCGTACCAATGACCATCTCGATCTTGAACCTCCTCAACTTTCAAATTGAGGGTGCGGATCACTTCTACAATCATTGGCTCTAACTCCGGCACTATCAACTTGTGAGTGATGTCGCTCAAACAGCGCCCGATATCGCTAGAAATCAAGTTAAAGATCCTTTCGATTGCGGGAGTAAACCGGCGGATTCGCAGGTCGCCTCCCACCATCAGAATCGGAATATTGATGGTGCCCAGGAGATTCTGTAAATCGTTACTCACCTGAGTTGATTCAACATTGCGCCGCTGCAATTCGTCATTAATCGTGTTCAGTTCTTCATTGGTTGCCTGAATCTCTTCTTTTGCGGTTTCGAGTTCCTCATTTGTACTTTGCAACTCTTCGTTGTTCGACAAAATCTCCTCGTTGGCGGCTCTCAAATCTTGGTTGGCGGCTTGATGTTCTTGGATGATCGATTGCAGGTGGTCTTTTGTGATTTTGAGTTCTTCTTGCAGCCTCGCAATCTCCAAACTTTCACCCTCTAAAGTATCGGAGTTGACTTTACCATTTTTTACAGTAGCAGGTATTACAGGGATCGGCGGCTCGTCTTGAAACAAAACTAAAAAATAGTTTTTTTCTACAGCGGCTGTTGGGAATGGAATCACATCAATTATCACGAGGCGGATGATCTCGTTTTCTTTAATTTTCAAGCCAGTACGTTTGACCGGCAACTGCTGCTGCGAGGCCTGTTCAATTGCAGTGCGGAGTTCGACGCGCAATCCTTCTTTTGCCATTATCAGCAAATTCAAGCTAGCCCTACCGGGAGACGGTTCTAGGTAGTCACTCGTCTGTCCTCGAAATTGCAGAATCTCCTTGGCTGTGTTAATTACGACGCCGACAGGCGCATAGTGATTCAAAACAATGCGATCGGCCTGTTTCTCGATTTCCATTTCGTTTAAGCTTTCCATCTGCTGCGGTGGAAAGTTGATGGCTGTCGCAGGGTAGTTGCTAGCAGTTAAATCCATGCTTAGCCAATGCGACACCAGTTTTTTAGTATAAATTTTGCTCTTTTTGTCTAATACCGCAAACAATTCTGAAAAGTCACCAACCGTTTCCGAAGTGCCTAACAGCAAAAAGCCCGCGGGCTGAAGCCCATAGTGGAAAATTGGCAGCAGCTTTTTCTGCAAAGGCTGGCCGAGATAGATCAGCACGTTGCGACAGGTGATCAAATCCATCCGGGAAAACGGCGGATCGCCGATCAGGTTTTGTTTAGCAAAAACGCAGAGTTCGCGCACCGGCTGAGCGATTTGGTATCCGCCCTCGACTTGCACAAAGAACCGATGCAGGCGTTGGGATGAAATATCCGCGACTTGGGCTGGCGTATAAAAGCCACGGCGCGCATGGGCGATCGCATTTTCGCTGATGTCGGTCGCATAAAGCTGAATCGGCAGATCCATACCTCGCTCTGCTAAAAACTCTAACAAGCAGATGGCGAGCGAGTAAGCTTCTTCACCGGTTGAACAGCCGGCCACCCAAATTCGGATCGGTGTTTTCGACGATTTATTTTTAACGATTTCGGGAAAAACATTGCTGGTTAAGGCCTCAAAGCTTTCGGGGTCACGGAAAAAGCTGGTGACATGAATGAAGATATCGTGATAAAGCGCCGTTACTTCTGTCGGGGTGTTTTGGAGATATTCGGCATAATCCTCGATCCGTTCCAGCTTGTACAGCAACATCCGCCGCTGCATCCGTCGCTTCAAGGTGGTTTGTTTGTAGTGAGTAAAATCAACTCCTGTAGCGGCGCGCAGCAACCTATAGATGGTGGCGATCGCATTTTTACTGTTGCTGGCATCTTCACTGGTGGTCGATTCTGCCGCAGGTCGATCGGCCATGTAGGGATGACGGCTGATCTCTGCTATTTTCTGGGCAATTTTTTCTGGTGTCAAGATAAAGTCTACCTGACCCGTAGCCACCGCAGTGTTCGGCATACTGCTGACTTGTGCCGATCCTTCACATTGGGCAAAAGTAATACCGCCTGCAGCCTTAATCGCTTTTAATCCTTGGGCACCATCGCCGTCGCCCCCGGACAAAACGACGCCGATGGCTTGGTTCCCGCGTTCTGCGGCGAGGGAAACCAGAAAAGTATCGACGGACATAAACACGCCGTGTGTTCTGCCGCGAGGCGTTAGCTTCAGCACCCCTCGATCGATGGTCATGCTGACATTCGGGGGGATCACGTAGACCTGGTTCGGTGCTATTTGCATCCCAGATGCCACCTCATGCACGGGCATCTCGGTCGATCGACCCAGAATCTCACTCAACACACTGTCCTGAGTCGGCAACATATGCTGAATTATTACAAACGCCATGCCCGTATCGATCGGCAAATGGCTGAGTAATTGCATAAAGGCTTCCAATCCACCTGCAGATGCTCCTATTCCGACGACTGGAAATAACTCGTTTTGATTTTTTTGTTGCTTTCCTTCAGCATTCATATCAGCTTGAGGTTTAGATTTTTTGAAATTCTTTTTATTAGTCATTTTTTATACCGCCTATCTTGCTGTTTGAATAAATATTATGATGATAAATTTTTTATTTTAATTATATTAATAATTGTATAATAAGATCAAGGATCACGCATCTACCTAGGGATATATTGATTGGCTGCATTCTGCGCGAGCGATTTTCAAATTATTATTATTATTATTATTATTATTATTATTATTATTGAGAGCCATACGGTCTTGATAAAGGCGAGAATTGTGAGGGTTGAAGTCCGTCATAAATTCTACTAATTGTACTGTTGAAAGTAGAGCAAGAGTAAATTTACCACATTCTGCGATCATCGTAGCACTATGAATTTTGGCCACCACAGACTCCATATCTCCTAAATCCGTCCACTCATCAAGGAACTTCAAATCCGAATCTTTTCCGCCATTCTCAACCAGTGGGGGTAGGGAGAAGCTGCGGGTAAAGAAAACTGTACAATTAAGTAGATAAACTTAAAAAAACAGAACACCCTACAGAACGGCAATTAATTTCGTTTTTAGGCAGGTTGTGGCATCGCAAATTCGCTAGCGCCCCGTCGATGTAAACTATCTCTGGATGATTTTCTAAGTGTCTCATCACGCCTTCTTGGGGCATTTTTACCTTTTTAGTCATTTCCCAGGTATCGTCGCTCGCTCGTTGCCAATATTGCTCAAATTTACCAAATACCTCCTGAACTTCTTCTGGTTTTGAAGTTTGAGGCTGTTAATTGGCAGACACAATCTAATAACTGAATTTTTTTTAATTTTCCCAAAATCCGACCCTCCTTGTTAAAATTTTCAATCAAAGTAACAAAAATATATTTTAATTGGCTTCGGGAAATTAGGGAAATCCTAGCAGCACAGCAAAGTTCGGATTCTCAAGACAGGCTGCGGGGGGTAACGGCTGTGAGAAAGGGCGATCCTGCGGTGGCGCTACCGATGTTGCTGAGCAAAGTGGACGATCGCGAGTTTATGGTGCGATCGTTCGTGGCGATGGGATGGCGGCACAGTCAAACTGCGGACTCAATGGCTGCGCGGTTAAAAATGATGCAGTTCGATCGCGCGATCGGAACGTGCGATCCGAAGCCGCTAACTCTTTGTCAAGGTTCGGAACCGAGGCGATTGCTGATTTAGTGGCAGCTTTTGGCCGCAATGACAATTGGCTCGTCTGCCACAGTATCATGGCTCCGTTGTGCGATCGGCGATCGGCCAAAATTGATTGTCAAAATGGTATACTCAAAATCAGAAAATAGTTGTACAATGTTTTTCTAGTCGTTTTTTACCGCTGGGCCTCCACAGTCAAAGAAGGTGAAAGCAAGTAAAAAACCCTAAGCGCGGGCGTAATTCAGTGGTAGAATGTCAGCTTCCCATGCTGAACGTCGTGGGTTCGAGTCCCACCGTCCGCTTGGGCGAACAGTCTTTAAAACTCTTGATTTCTCAAGAGTTTTGGCGTTTCTAGGGCTTGGTATCTGTGGTGGCACAGGATGTTTTTGGAGATAAACATCGGGTTTTGGATAGCTACTTGGAGACAATTTGGAGACAATTTTGACTGTCTCCAAATACAGATCGGGTCGATCGCCTAGCTATGCGAGTACGTCGAGCACCGCCACTATATAGCAGTGCTAAATCAGTCGCAAAATTAATCGAGATCGGAATCCTTGTAGTGCAAGCATCTTTCTCGCGTATGGCGCAAGCAAATCATTTAGGAGTGCTACATCCGCCAATTCCGCCCTCGACTTTTTATGCTTGAGCGCAACAGATCCAACCTTTGATAAAATTTTTCGGCTGGTGGCTTAGGTGTCGGGCTTTTGTCTGGGTCTTTCTCCGCCTTCGAGCTAGCTAAATCTTCCTCAAATGACCCTATAATCAACATATTAACAGCATCAAAGCGGGCGTAAATGCTCCAAAATCTTGCCATCCAAATACACAGAATTAATCACTTTCTCCGACGTATCACACCACTTAGCCACAACTGCACTCGGTACGCCTTTACCAACCTGCTCGCTAATAAAAGTATCCCGACAAGAATAAGGGGTGGTGGTTTTGCGGTCTTCTTCAAACTCGCGAGTTTTCTCAGTAATTGGGTCAACCAACTTATGCCACGTTCGTATAGTGAAATTGCTGTAATTAATCGCCCCGCCCTTCTTGGGTGAGGGAAAAACCAGACTGTTTTTGTCCGTCAAGTTTTCCGGCTGAAGCTTTCTTAAAAACTCGCTCAATTCCTGATTACAAGGAAATTTGCGGCGCTTGTTATTTTTACTACCATCAACCCTAGTTTCCATCCCGCCCGGATGCTGTACACTGCCGTTAAACACAATGTGAGAAAAGTCAGTGGCAATATCGCGCCACCTCAAGCCAACACCCTCAGAGGGACGGCATCCAGTCATAAACCAAAATTGCACCAAAGGGTAATAGAAGCAAAGCTTTTGCCCTGAATAACCCCTACCGTTCCAATTTCCCCTGTGGTTCTTGAAGGCTTCTAATACCAATGCCTTTTCTTCCGTGCTAAAAGCGTTCGGTTCGGGGTCACTTTGCCAGTTGTGTTTTGGTAAATCCGCAGCCATTCCCTGAAACGGAGAGACGGTGAACCCGCTGATGATTTTAAATTTAATCCCCCATTCAACCGCTGCATTTACATAAGTCAATATTCGCTTGGTCATGCTGTTAGTAGTGTCGTCAAGCAGCCACGCGCGTATTTGCAACGCATTATCCTCAGACAAAGCTTGGTAGGGACAGCGGTCAACGTAAGCTTGAATGCTCGTCACTAAATAGTGAAAAGTTGTTGGCTTGACAACAGGTTTTTTGAATTCCAAATATCTCTCAAACAACTGAGTTAGAGTCTGTTCAGGTTTTGGTTTGATAGTCTCAATGACAGTCAAGTGAGTTTGCGGTTTGTACTTTTTGAGGGTAGGGTCAAAACGCTCGAACTTGATGTCGGATTCAATCAGTTGGGCTTTAACTTGTGCCAATTCCCAGTTTTCAGGGGTGTCAGGTAGGTTTAGGTACAGGTACTTGCGATCGCCCCCGTAAATCTGCCTGGGCAACTGCAAGCGCAACCTGCCACTGCGAGTCTGGACAACTACCGATCCTTTCTTGGCTCTACTAGACGTATCGGTCATGGTAAAATGCAAAAAGCAACAGGACAAGGCTAGCACTTTGGAGACAATTTGGAGACAAAATAGGAGACCCAATTCAGCTTTGAGCATACAATCCTCTGCCAGCAGGCGGTTGCATGACCGATACTTACTCGTAAAGCTGAACGTCGTGGGTTCGAGTCCCACCGTCCGCTTTAAATTAATTTTCAAAATTCTAATTAGTCTTATCCAGTCGATATATGGCTTCTTTCTTAACCGCTGCTTTATATAAGTTCGTTGAACTACCGGATTTTGCCGACCTGAAAGCACCGCTACTCGATTGTTGCAACAACAACAACGTCAAAGGCACTATCTTGCTGGCCCAAGAAGGCATCAATGGCACTATTGCCGGCCCGTCCGAGGGCGTACACGCAGTGCTGGCATTCTTGCGTAGTGACCCGCGTTTTGCGGATCTCGTGCACAAGGAATCTTTCTCGGAAAAAGCACCTTTTTACCGCCTGAAAATACGCTTGAAGCGCGAAATCGTCACGATGGGAGTACCCGACATTAATCCCCGCCTCATGGCTGGTAAATATGTTAAGCCGGAGGAGTGGAATAAGCTGCTTGACGATCCCGATGTTGTCGTGGTTGATGTGCGTAACGACTTCGAGGTATCTCTGGGTACTTTTGAAGGCGCTATCAATCCAAAAACAAAAAGCTTTTCTGAGTTACCTGAATGGGTGCTGCGGGAAACTGCTTTACGCAATAAACCCAAGGTGGCAATGTTTTGTACGGGTGGTATTCGCTGCGAGAAATCAACTGCTTTTTTGCGTACTCAAGGTTTTGAGGAAGTCTATCATCTCGAAGGCGGAATTTTAAAATATTTGGAAACGGTGCCCGAAGCAGAAAGTCGTTGGGAAGGTGAATGTTTTGTCTTTGATGAACGGGTTTCTGTTGGTCAGGGGTTAAAGCCGGGAAACTATGAACTTTGTCGCGGTTGTCGTCACCCGATTAGTCAGGAAGATAAGGCTTCTGAATTATTTGTACTTGGTGTGAGTTGTCCTCATTGTCATGACTCAAAAACTGAAACCAAAAAACAAGCCTTATCTGAACGTCAACGTCAGATTGAGCTTGCTAAGCGTCGCAACCAAGTACATATAGGCGCGCGCTACGATGCGAAGGAAAAAGTGGATGGTGCGATCGACTAATATTATTATTCACTAAGCTTAAAGAAACCCCGTTTCTACGAAAAATCTTGTTTAGCGACGAGAAATCTACGAAGAAACGGGGTTTCTGACCCGAAAAACCCGATCGTGCGATCGACTAATTATATCGTTTCCGGCCTTACTGCCGGAATGATATCAAATCCGCGCTTCGGGAGTCGGGCGTAAAGTCGAATCCCGAGGCCAACAAATAATTCGCGCTATTTTCATTTCTTTGACCAACAGTCAACAGTCAACAGTCAACAGTCAACAGTCAACAGTCAACAGTCAACAGTCAACAGTCAAGAATAATTCCGGTGCAACCGGAATTGAGATAATATGTCAGCAAAATACCCGATTTTGTATTCCTTTCGCCGCTGTCCCTATGCTATGCGCGCGCGCTTGGCCTTGATGGTTAGCAATCAGGTGTGTGAGTTGCGGGAAGTTGTTTTGCGAGACAAACCACCAGAGATGTTGGAGGTATCTGCCAAAGGTACAGTACCAATATTAATTGATGTTGACGGGCGGGTACTCGATCAAAGTATCGATATCATGTTGTGGGCATTGAGACAACACGATCCTGAAAAATGGTTGATGCCACAGCAAGGTTCGGTTACAGAAATGCTGGAACTAATCGCTCTATTTGATGATAGGTTTAAATATCATCTTGACCGTTATAAGTACCCGGATCGTTATTCCGGTGTTGATGCCCAAGTACATCGTTATGAAGGTTCTTTATTCCTGGAACAACTCAACTCACGATTAAGTGCCACTAAATATTTATTTGGTAACAATGTAGCATTGGCTGATATGGCGATCGCACCTTTTGTCCGTCAATTCGCTCATACCGATCTAAATTGGTTCAACGAACAGCCTTGGCCTCCGCTACAAGCTTGGTTAGCAGGGTTTACAGACTCAGAAATTTATACCAGTGTTATGCAGAAATACCCGAAATGGGAATCCGGTAATCCAGGGGTTATTTTTCCTCCCTCGTAATTACTTATTCTTATTCGCTGCCAGCATACTTATTAATTCCCAAAAGGTAATTTATCATGCTAAACTTATTGTTTTCAGAATAGCAGATTGACTGTTATTTGACTAGAAAAGTGACGCAGGCAAAAATCGCATTTTGCTAAAAGTTTTAACTGGAAAGGATTTATTGTAATCTAGTAAGTATTGTCAGGTTGTAATTATGATTGATGTTGGTTCGTTAGTTCGATCGCCCAGAAACGATTTGGGAGTCGGAAAAGTTGTCGAGGTATCGCGTACGGATGCTGAAGTTGAATATTTTTGCTCAGTTAAAAACCGCATCCGCAAAACTGTGCCTTTGGGTTTGCTGCAAGAAGCCAGACTTCAGCGCCAAACCCGGTGCTATCTCTGGAGTACCACTCAGGAAAGATGGATAATTGGGCGAGTTTATGACTGGGATGAAGATAAATTAGAGTACGAAATTGACCTCCCCGACAGCCAAAGTTTGCAAGCTGTCGAAACCGAACTTTACGTTCGCTGCAATATCCCGATCGCCGATCCGATCGACATTTTAGCGGTCAAAGGCCAAGAAACGCCGTATTTTCACGATCGCCGATTGGCATTCGTTCAATCTGCGATCGAACAGCGGGCCGTCAGCCGCGGCATGACCGGTTTAATTTCTGCTAACATAGACCTCTATCCGCACCAAGTAGAAGTCGTCCGGCGCGTCCTAGAAGACCCAATCGTGCGCTATTTATTAGCCGACGAACCAGGACTGGGAAAAACAGTAGAAGCTGGCACAATTCTCCGCCAATTTCTGCTAGATGAACCTCAAGGACACGCTGTGGTAGTTGTTCCCAAATACCTGCTTGAACAGTGGCGGCAGGAGTTGGAAAATAAATTCTATTTGTCTCATTTTGCTGACAGAGTGCAGCTTGTTGCTGTTAGCGAAATCAATCAAATTAGCCGCAACGCCAACCTAGATTTTCTGATTGTTGATGAAGCCCATGATGTGGCGGCAATGGCAAATTCGAGCGATCGCGCTCAGCAGCAAGCCTTTGAACTCTGTCAGAAACTAGCTCACAAAAGCAAAAATGTATTGTTATTATCTGCAACGCCAGTTCTCGGCCGCGAGCAAGATTTTTTAACGATGCTGCACTTGCTAGAGCCCACAACTTACCGTCTTGATGACCTGGAAAGCTTCCAAGAACAGGTGCAAAACCGTCAAGAAATCGGTCGCGCTTTGCTGGATTTCCGAGAAAATGCCAAGCCTGCTGTTTTGCAAACAAAACTAGCTCAACTCCGCACTCTTTTTGCCAAAGATGATTATTTAATCGGATTAGCAACCGAGTTAGAAAGTTGTTTGAAAACGGAAGAAACCGCAGAACAGGCTCGGCTTGTCCGAACTATTCGCACTCACGTTAGCGATACCTACCGCCTGCACCGCCGCATCCTTCGCAACCGCCGCGATGCGGTTGAAGATGTGATTTTCGATCGAGATGCTGTCCCCAAAACTGAGTACGATCTGAATGATGAACAGTGGTCGGAAATACAAACCGTACTCGATAAATGGCGCACAGTCGCTCCCAAGTCGAGCGAATATCAGAGAATTTTTCTGCTGTTTTTCCGCGCTTCCGGTACTTGGCTGAATGTTTTAGAACGGGTTGTCAAAGCTCGCTTGCAGAAAAAATCGACTCCAGAACTCGATCGCGAATTTGGACAAAATGACACGGCAATTTTGACCAAAACTGCGCTGTTTCCCGAAGAAAGGGAAATGCTGGAAACCTTGCTCAACAGCCTCGAAAAGCCCCAGGAAGGACTCGATCGACTGAGTTTGTTACGAATCGCCATTCTCCGATTTCTCGCAGTTGCTTTGAAGGTTCCGCGCGAGTATCACAGCAAACCTCGCGATTTGCTGTCGAGAATTCAACAGCAAATTAAACGGCCGATTCCGGGCGAGCGTTTCCCGAAAATTGTGATTTTTACCAGTTTTACGGCAACTTGTAAAGAGATTGCGGAAAATTTAGCGAAAATCTTTGGTAAAAATGCGATCGCCAGCCATGACACGAGCAAATCGGCTGATGATGTTGAGGCTAGTCTCAAGCGGTTTAAGACTGAACCGCATTGTTTTATCTTAGTGTGCGATCGTTCGGCGGAAGTAGGGGTAAATCTACAAGTGACGGATTGGTTAGTTCACTTCGATTTGCCGTGGTTTCCCAACCAGTTAGAACAAAGACTCGGCAGAGTCGATCGCATTGGCAGCAAAATGGGAGTGCAATTTTGTTTGTTTGCAGGCCCGGATTTGCCAGAGAGTCCCCACGAAGCTTGGTTTCAAGTTTTAAAAGATGGGTTTGATATCTTCAACAAATCTATTGCCAGCCTTCAGTTTTATGCTGAGGAAAAACTTCTCAAACTTGAAGAAAAGTTGTTTGCTGAGGGAGGCAAGGGTTTATCCAGCGAAATTGAATCGATTAAAACTGAAATCGAACAAGAGAAAATAAAAATAGACGAACAATACGTTCTCGATGAAATTGATACTCTTGAGGACAGCGCATCTCAGTATTTTGAATCTCTCGACAACTGCGATGCTAAGCATAAAGAAATGCAGCGGGCTACTGAAGGTTGGTTGTGTCAAGCTCTTCACTTCAAACAAATCGAACATCCGAGTATCTCGGGGTTGATGCGCTATAAACCTACTCAAAAAACGTTAATTCCCTCGAACGATTTGATGACCAGATTGGTTCCTTATTGCCAGCAATATGGCAGTTACAATCGCCGTATTGCTTATCAGAATGCGGAGGTGGCTCTTTACCGCATTGGTGAGGGATTGATCGATGCACTTGGCTCTTATATTCGCTGGGACGATCGCGGTCAAGCTTTTGCCATGTGGCGACATGATGAAAGTTGGGATGCGGAGCCCGGGAAGGAGTGGTTCGGCTTTCAGTTTAATTATTCAATCCAGACTGATGTGCAGCCCGCCGAGCAAGTTTTGCAAGCACAAAACATCGAAAATTACAACTTGAAAGCTTTGCAGCGCCGCGCTGATGCTCTGTTTCTCCCAACTTTTGAAACTGTGTTTGTAGATGCTCGCAGCGAGCAGATGTCACTGGTGGAAGATGCGGAACTTCTGGCGATTTTGCAGCGGGCTTATAAGGGGAAAGGCGGGCCGAATCGGGATTACAATTTGTCGAAAAATCGCACGTCGCTGATTGACAGTTTTGTCGATCCGCTAGAATGGGATGATTTTTGTCAAAAGGGACGGGTGGTATCCGAGGAATTGCTGCGCGGGCGATCGGCTTTTGTGGAAATGTGCGATCGATCTGCTGTCACTGCTGCTATCCAACTCGAAAACCGGGTGAATCAATTGCAGTTGCGGTTGCATCGACTTTCTAAATCCGAACAACTTTTAGAATCGGTTTTGGCTGATGAAATCAATACCGAAAGTTTGTTGAGTCAAGCGGTTTTAGCTGGTATTCGCCGCCCAAACCTGACTCTCGAATCTGTTGGATTTATTGTGATTTCTGGGCGTCCTCCTGTAAAGTCGGAGGATGAAGGATAATTTGTTTGGGAGGGCGATCGCTCTTTTTGGAGGCGTTCGCTCTTTTTGAACCGCAGATGCAGGCAGATAAACGGGGATGCACGCAGATGAAGGAAAGGGCGATCCGTTTTATCTAAACTGCGGAAGTGACAGCAATTTTTAGGTTATGGGACTGCAAAAATGGTAAGATAAAAGGAGTAGTAATGAGTAGCAGTGATTTAGTTAAAAGCCACGCTTCGGCCTGACATCAAAGCGCGTCATCGCATGGAAATTGAACCGCACAGCCAAAATGAAGAAGTCTCCGATAAAAATTCTGCTAGTAGAGGACGATGGAGGGCTGAGTGCAACACTGGCTAAGGTGTTGGAAGCAAATCATTACGGGTTCGATCGGGCCAATGATGGACAAGTGGGCCTAGACTTGGCAGCAGCAATTGAGTACGATCTGATTTTGTTAGACGTGCAGGTTGCCAAACTAGATGGAATTAGTCTATGTCGGCAACTGCGATCGCAAGGCTACTGCAAACCGATCCTGTTAATGACTGCAAAGGATTCAGATGCGGAGGTGGTGGCTTTTTTCGATGCGGGGGCCGATGATTACATCGGCAAGCCTTTTGTTACGGAAGTATTACTGGCAAGGATACGAACTTTATTGCGGCGCAGTAAAGCACTTTCCCCAGGAGGTTCTACTCAGAATTCAGCGGCTAATACATTGACTTGGGGAAATCTTTGTTTAGATTTAGATTCTGGTAGGGTGACATTTGCTGAACAAATAATTTCACTGACAGCGACAGAATATAATCTGCTGGAACTATTACTGCGAAATCCCGATCGCATTTTTAGCCGCAGTGCTATTTTGGATCGTCTGTGGGGATTTGATGACGCACCAACCGATCGCGCTATTATCACTCATATTAAGGATGTCAGAAAGAAACTGAAGGCAGGCGGCTTAATTGAAGAAATTATCGAAACAGTTTATGGCATGGGCTATCGGCTGAAACCGTACTCCCAATCTGCGTGGTCTAGTTCAAATAATCCTGGGATTGAGCGCACCAAAAAACATCAATCTCGCGGGATAGATAAGTCCGCGAGCGACAAAGTGTTAGAGCGGTTTCGGGGAGGCTTCAACCAACAAATTGCTGTATTGGAGCGGGCAAAAACTGCTCTATTAGCAGGAAATTTAGAAACTGAATTACAGCAAGCGGCAAAACATGAAGCTCATAAATTGTCAGGCTCTTTGGGCTCTTTTGGTTATCCCGAAGGCTCGAAATTGGCACGCTCTGCAGAGCATTTGCTAATCAAAGATGGCTCTTTCACTGCTGAGGAAATTACCCGCTTTTCGGAAGTGGTGACAGGATTACAGCAGGAATTAGCCAAAACACCGATTACATCAACGGCTGTACCAGTTTCTACTTCAATTGTCAACTATCGGGTTTTGGTAGTTGATGATGATGCTGCATTAACGGAGCGATTGAAAGTAGAATCGGAAGCTTGGGGATTTCGGATGAAAATTGCGCCGAATATTACTGCTGCTCGATCGCGTCTTGCTTTGTCAATGCCCGATGTGATGTTACTAGATTTAAGTTTTGCAGAGACAGAGGAAGATGGATTGACGCTACTGCGAGAACTGACCGAGCGATCGCCTAACCTGCCTATAATTGTCTTTACCGGACGAGATAGCCTTGCCGATCGCTTGGCAGTATCGCGCTTAGGTGCTAAGCAATTTCTCCACAAACCTGCAACTACCGAGCAAATTTTTCGAGCCATCGCCCGTGTTTTACCCAGTCCCAAAACTTCAGAAGCCAAAGTCTTAATCGTAGATGATGACCCTGTGATGCTGGTTAAATTATCAGCGTTACTGACTCCTTGGGGAATTGAGGTGACAAATCTCAAAGAACCACAGCAATTTTGGGAGGTGTTAATTAGCACTGAACCCGATTTAGTAGTGCTGGATCTAGAAATGCCGATCGTCAGCGGCTTAGAATTGTGTCAGGTAGTCCGACAGGATATCCAATGGGAAAATTTACCGATTTTAGTGGTGACAGCCCATACCGATCCAGAATCTCTCCAACAAGCCTTTGCAGCGGGAGCCGATGATTTTATTACCAAGCCGATACTAGGGCCTGAATTAGTCACGCGGGTACTCAGCCGAATCAAGCGCTCTCGTCCTTTACTTAAGCCTGGAAATACTTAAATAGAACTTACGCACGAGGGGTAAAAACCCGGTTTATGCCTCAATCTAAAAAATGTAATTAATTAAGTAGATTAATGATAGAACATACTGATAAAGATTATGGGAAATTGCAACAACAGCAACAACAAATCCTTGCTAAAACAGCACTTTCTCTCTCCGAATCCCTCAAACTAGAAGACATTCTCAACACTACGGTAACTGACCTCAGAAACACTCTGCAATGCGATCGCGTAATTATCTTCCAATTTGCTCCAGACTGGAGCGGAAAGGTTGTGGTAGAGTCAGTTGGTTCAGAATGGACAGCAATCTTATCCACTCAGATACACGATCCTTGCTTGGGTGAAAGCTATATCGAACCCTTAAAACAAGGCTTATTCACCTCTAAATCTGATATTTCTACTGCCGGAATTGATACTTGTTACCGGGAATTCCTGGCAAATTTTCAAGTGAGAGCTAACTTGGTTATTCCTATCCTTAAGGGAGAAGAAGTCTGGGGATTATTGATGGCCCATCACTGTGCAGAACCTCGCGAATGGCAACCATCAGAAATTGAACTCATGCGACAGCTAGCAACTCAAGCTGGAATTGCCATTCAGCAAGCTGATTTATTTGATCAAGTACAAACGGAAGTGAGGGAGCGCCAACAAGCAGAAATTGCCCTACAACAACTCAATACTGAACTGGAACAACGAGTCATAGAACGGACAGCAGAACTCACTGAAGTCAACCATAGCTGGCAACAATATATCAATCAAGTTGAAGACCTCTATAATAATGCTCCCTGTGGCTATCATTCCTTAGATGCAGCAGGAACAATAATTATGATTAATGATACGGAACTGAAGTGGTTAGGCTATACCCGCGATGAAATTGTACACCAAAAAAAATTTGTTGATTTAATGACAATTGAAAGTAAAAATATTTTTTATCACAACTTTCCCGTATTTAAAAAACAAGGGTACATCAATAATTTAGAGTTTCAGATGTTGAATAAAAACGGAAAACTCATTTGGCTCAACCTAAATGCTACAGCAATTTATGATGAAGCAGGTAAATTCATGATGAGTCGTTCTAGCGTATTTGATATCACCGATCGCAAACGTACTGAAGAAGCCTTCCGCCAATATGAACGCATCCTCTTCAATACAAGAGATGGGATTGCGCTGATGGATCGCAACTATATTTATCAAATAGCCAATCCAGGTTATTTGACTTGGTGCAACAAATCTGAAAGCGAAGTAATCGGAAATTCTGTTAGGAATATCCTGGGTGCAGAGTTGTTTGATAACTTCATTCAACCTCGCTTAGATAGATGTTTGGCTGGAGAAACAATTCAGTATGAAAAGTGGTTTGACTCTCCCAATTTAGTTAGGCAATTTTTGAGCGTTACTTATACGCCTTTACGTGATATAGGCGAAAATATTGTAGGGGTAATCGTCAGTCTGCGCGATCTGACTAAACTCAAACAAACAGAACAAATGCTGGAGCTTCAGGCTGTCATTACCCGCAACATGGCGGAAGGCATTTGCTTAGTAAGAGCAGATAATGCAGCCATTGTCTATGCCAATCCTAAATTTGAGCAGATGTTTGGCTATGACTTTGGCGAACTCAACGGTCAGCACGTTTCGATTCTCAACTATGGCAGCGCATCGGTGAGTCCTGAAGATGTAAATCAAACCATTCGGTCTGCCGTTTTACAAAACAGTGAATTCAGCTATGAAATCCAGAATGTCAAGAAAGATGGAACTCCATTTTGGTGTAGTGCCACTTGCTCTGTATTCAATCATTCCGACTACGGCGATGTTCTGGTGGCCGTTCATCAAGATATCACAGTAGCGAAGCACCTAGAAGAAGTTCGACAAGAGGCGGAAGCAGCCTTACTACAGAAATCCCGAAAGGAACATTTGCTATGGAGGATTACTCAAGGGATTCGCCAATCTTTGGATCTGAATGCCGTTCTAAATACTGCTGTTACTGAAATCAGGCAGACATTACAAACCGATCGCACTGCCATTTACCGCTTTAATCCTGATTGGAGTGGTGATTTTATTTTCGAGTCAGTTGGTGAGGATTGGAGAAAACTGATAGGAAGCGATCTTCAAAAAAATTGTGCAGATACCTATCTGCAAGAAACTCACGGCGGTCGATTCCGCAATCATGAAAATTTTGTTGTAAATAATATTTACAGCGCTGAACTTCAACCCTGTCATATCGAGCTACTGGAACAATTTCAAGCAAAAAGTTATGCAGTTTTCCCGATATTTTTGAGAGAAAATCTCTGGGGTTTGTTAGCTATTTACCAAAATACGGCACCTCGTCAATGGCAATCGTGGGAAATAGAATTACTTGAACAGATTGCCAGCCAATTGTCGATCGCCATTCAGCAATCCAAACTCTACCGACAACTTCAGCTAGAACTGCAAGAACGCCAGCAAGCCGAAGCCACGATCCGAGAAGCGGAACGACGCTGGCGATCGCTCTTGGATAACGTGCAGTTGATTGTTGTCGGACTTAATATAGAGGGAAATGTTAATTATGTTAATCCTTTTTTCTTAAAAATTACGGGATATACTCACCCAGAAGTTATTGGAAAAAATTGGTTTGATAACTTCGTACCTCCTTCTAATCAACAATCGGTTCAAGTTGTTTTTTCGGAAGTTTTAGCCCACAACTATCATCCATATTATCAAAATTTTATCTTGACAAAATCGTGTGAACAACGGTTCATTGCGTGGAACAATACCATGCTGCAAGATTCAGAGGGAAACATTATTGGCACGATCAGCATTGGGGAAGATATTACCGAACGACAAAGGATCGAACACATTAAAGATGAGTTCATTGGCATTGTCAGCCATGAACTTCGCACTCCTTTGACAGGAATTCAAATGTCATTGGGACTAATAAAAAGTGGGGTTTACGATCAAAAACCCGAAAAATCTAGACGCATGATTGAAATTGCCCTCCTCGATACCCATCGTTTAGTGAACCTGGTTAATGATATTTTAGATTTGGAGCGCCTAGACTCCGGGCGGGAAACTGTGGAGAAAACCGTTTGCAAAGCTGCCGATTTGATGCAGCAAGCAGTAGATAGCACTCGGGCGCTGGCTACTCAACAGCAGATCTCATTAATCGTTACCCCCACGGATGCAGAAGTCGGGGCAACAGGAGATGCGATCGTCCAAACCTTAACAAATTTGCTCAGTAATGCGATTAAATTCTCACCTGCCGATTCCACAATTCATCTGAGTGCCCTAAACCAGACAGACTTTGTGCTGTTCCAAGTTAGCGATTGCGGACGAGGCATTCCTGCTGATAAACTAGAACTCATTTTTGGGCGATTTCAGCAAGTCGATGCCTCCGACTCCCGCGAAAAAGGAGGCACCGGTTTAGGTTTAGCAATCTGTCGCAGTATTGTTGAGCTGCATGGCGGCAAAATCTGGGCGGAAAGTATTTTAGGTGAAGGCAGCACATTTTCCTTCACCCTACCCTTAGCCACCATTGAATAACGCTTAGATTAATCTGTAGCATCAATCCAAAATCCAAAATCTCCAATCCAAAATTCCATGACAGACAGACAAATTCTAGTTGTTGACGATGAAGAACACCTTCGGGAACTTGTGCAGGCTTGCTTAGAAGATTTAGGCGGATGGGAAACAGTGGGGGCAGGATCGGGAGAGGAATGTTTACAAATCCTGCAAACAGAACAACCCAACGCCATTTTGCTGGATGTATCAATGCCGGGAATGGATGGGTTTGCCGTGTACGAGATCCTGCAGTCCGATCCGATTACCCGATCGATTCCAGTGATTCTGCTGACAGCGAAAGTTTTGCCCAGCGATCGGGCTAAATTTGCCCACATGGCGGTAGCTGGGGTAATTGCCAAACCGATCCAACCCATCACCCTGACGGAAGAAGTAGCAGAGATTTTGGGATGGGATGAATAACTTTCAGCATTTTTGTCAAGTTTTGTAACAATAACCGAATCTTTACCAAATCCTTACCGTTGCTATTTAGTCTCCTGTTATGCAGCTAACAGTTCTTTGCATTAGGAGGAGACTCAATGAATTCTTTTCAAGCTTTGAATGATGTAAATCAGGATCTCGCAGGTTCATTTTCCGGTTTGCCCACTGGTTGTCAGCAATCCACACCTTGGATCGATCATACAGAGGAAACACCGATCACAGGCATTAAAATTCAAGAAAGGGATGTGACACTTATCCTTAAAGTTTATATTTCTGACCTTCATCTTGTCAAATTGAATCTCCAAATCACTCCAGAAACTGTTTTAATTCAAGGTCAACCTACCGAAGTGGCTGGAGTAGAAGGTTATTTCCTTCCTAGTGGATTTGAAAGTCTCATCCCGTTGCCCCACCGCGTAGATCCTGATATCTATGTGGCTAAAATACACCAGGATAGTTTAACAATTCGCTTGCTAAAGAATTGAGAGTGGAGCAATCCGAAGTTCGGATTCAACTCTCAAATACACATCTTTGAGCGATTGCTTAAAGATGTGTATTTGAGACCAAATTGACTACCAAAAAATTGATTTCTAATCAATCAAAATAAAATGAACACTTTGCAAGTAGCTAATTATGAGGGCAGTCTCCTGCCCGAAAACAAGATGAAAGGAAAACAAATTCTCATCGTTGATGACCAAGAACACCTCCGCGAACTGGTACAGTTGTGCCTGGAAGACCTCGCGGGATGGAACACCCTGGTGGCCGAATCAGGAGAAGAATGTTTACAAATCCTACAAACAGAACGACCTAATGCTATTTTGCTGGATTTATCAATGCCGGGAATGGATGGGTTTGCTGTGTACGCTCGTCTCCGATCCGATCCCATAACTCGATCGATTCCAGTGATTCTGCTGACAGCAAGAGTTATGCAAAGCGATATGACCAGCTTTGCCGAAATGGGTGTTGCTGGGGTAATTCGCAAACCATTTGAACCAACCACCCTGCCGGGAAAAGTGGCAGAGATGTTGGGATGGGATGATTGACACTCCCCGGTATGGCAGACGCAGGATTCTTAAGAATTTACAATCTTAATATCCTCTCTGGGAAGCGGGGGATTGTGGGATACAATTTCTCTCAGTTATTGCTATTTTTACGAAAGATTTCGATTTGCATCAATTCATTAACAAGCTTGTATTCTTTACCAAATCTTTACTTCTTACCTCTACATTCATAGAGTTGCTGCTTCCAGCCAGCTTACAGCGCTTGGCAACAAGAGACAAATACACTTTCGATAAAAAAGAGGTTTTTATGACAAGCTGTCCTTGCTGCACCAATCAACTGCTGCGTCACGTTCGCCAAGCTCAAGTATACTGGTTTTGCCGTCAGTGTTGGCAAGAAATGCCTGTTTACCCTCTTAACAGCTACGGTGCATCACTCTCTATAAATGTAGTTAGAGAGTTAAGGATTAAGAAGCCACTTTCTTCAGAGGGAGTAGTTTTAAGGTAAAATTCCATCGCACCGGCGTGAGCCCCGTGGCACACTGGAGGCGGATGAATCAAAGGGATCTCGCACTTACCGACTAAACCTCTTCAAAAATCGCGCCTCGCTGCTGTAAATTCACCTGCATCTCCTCATCCATTCCTGAATTGTTCCCAAACCTCGCTGACTCGACATTCGCACCGCTGAAATTAGTATTTGTTAAGTTCACTTCCAGCAGATTTGCGCCGCTCAAATTTGCACCGCTGAGGTTAGCTAAAGCTAGACTTGCTTTATGTAAATCTGCACCGCTTAAATCAGCATTTCCTAAGAAAGCGCCACTCAAATCTGCACCGCCGAATTTGGCATTTTGCAGGTTGGCGTCGCTGAAATCGGCATCGTTTAAGGTTGCACCCCGGAAATTTACCCGATCGAGATTTGCGCTGCTAAAATCCACTGCACTTAAAGTCGTTCCACGCAAGGTGCTACCCGCGAAATCTAGTGCTGGATTGAGATTGGCGATTTTTGCCAACTCCACAAAGTTGTCGGTTTCAGCGGAAATAATGCGATCGACCATTTCCTGCAATTCCGATTCAGCTTCCGGGACAATTTCCACTTCGCGCGGTTCAACCGGAGGTAAATTGTAGGACAATAGCGCCCAACTGAGGGCAGGTTGGAGTTTATTTGCGTGCAGGTATATAGTCAGGATTCTTTCTAAAACCGAATGTTGATTTGGCGTGATATCGTGCGGCCACAAACCCTCCGCATCTGTGAGATTAATATCTTCTTTAGCAACTTCAAAAGCCGCTGCCATCCGAAATTCTTTGCCAGCTAATTCTCCCAGCTTAGCACTTTTTAGCAAACCTTTTAATACTGATTTGCGCTGTTCAACTGCAAAAACCCAAGCTGGCGTTGTATCATTCCTTATTGTGGAAACGTGACACCGTATGCTCTCTGTTTCCTTGATTTTTTCCGCATTTTCGCCGCCCTGAACTCCGCGCTGACTTTCGCTCACTAAAATTTTTGCACTGTTTTGAATGGGCAAGGTTTCTTCTATTGGCAAAAGCTGGAAAGAACCGACTAACTGACGCGATGCTACGGGTATTTCGCAGTTTTCTAGATAGAGTTTGAGCGTCCCGCCTTGCAGACCAAATTTGACGCGACCGCCGAGCAGCGGTTCCCAATGCTCGTTAAAATTCAGACTCAAGTGAATGTCGAGCTGTTGGGTTTGGGGTGCAACCGATGGAACTGGAATTGCTTCTAATTGCATCCACAAGCAATCTGGGTATTTGTTGTAAGACTCTAGCGATCGCATATCGGGTAGAATTGCTGGCACTACCAGCCTGTAATTGATATTTAAATTAGTTTATCATCTCTATTTTATCACACTACACCTTTTTTTTGTGAACCAAATTGTAAATTTTGTTTAATTTGATCCGCAAGTCATTGGTTTTGCTGAATTTGGCTTTTTACCCAATTCCGAAATGCTTTCACTAATTCCAAATAGTCCATTGTTTCTGCTTGTTCCAAAAATCTAACAATCTCTAATATCGGTAAGCTGGGAAATGCTAAACTGATCTCGCCGTCAACGTATTCTCCATTTTCAAATCTGTTGATTCTGAGCCGCGATCCATTATAAATCCAAACTTCCGGCACTCCCAGATCCGCATAAACCTGCAAGCTATTTTCCGAGCGGCTGGTAATATCAATTTCCACTACTAAATCCGGCGGCGGATCTTGATTCAGGTAGATTCTTTTTTTGCCTTTAACTGCACTAAGATTCTGGATGTAAAAACATTCATCTGGTTCTGCACCGCTCAGTTCAGGACGTTTGAATGTGGTAGAACCAAGAAGCTCAATTTTCACCTCTAATTCTTCCGCTAGAGTCTCGACAAATCGACCCATTATTTTTTTGAAACGTTCGTGTTGTGGAGAAGGTACCCTAATTTCAAGATTGCCGCGATTATATGTCAGTCTAATTTGACTATCGCCGATTTCGGCAAGCAAAGTTTCGTAGGTTTGCCAACTGATACCCGATAGCTCGACAATTTGTTCGGGTGGAGCGAGAGTTTGAGCGGTCATAGGGCTATTTTCGTGAAGAGTTCGTAGGCGCAAGCCGGGGTGTAGCCATCGCACTTTTGCATTATATCATCGAAGGAAGCCTAGGCTGGAAATACCGAAGACAAATCCAGACACAATTCGGAAAAACCCGGAATTACCACCGTCTGATTTGGCAAAACAACTCGTTGCAATTGATAACTATAACTTCCGTTTTGTTTCTGATAAGGTTCGCTGTGCATTTCCAGTTGATTATCAACCAAATTAAATATCCAATAATTAGAAATCCCAGTCTCAGCATAGAGAGACAGCTTGGTTGTGCGATCGTACTTCAACGTAGAATCCGATACCTCAATTACCAACAAAATATCAGCAGGCTGCGGGTGAGAAGAGAAATAACGATCGGCTCGATTGCGGGCAATCACAACATCAGGCTCTGGTTCGGTATCATCAGACAAAATAATGGGTTCTTGACCGCGCACGATCGCTATTTTTCGCAGCAGCGGGTACAATTCTCCTAACAGTAGCGAATTACAAACAGAGTGAAACGTACTTTTAGTAGCCTTGAGGATAATTTCTCCGCGAATCAATTCAACTCGCTCATCGGGGGCGAAAAATCCCAGTTCTCCCAAACGGTGATATTCGGCGATCGAGAATCGTTTTGCAGTTACGGCAGTCATAGCTTTTCTTACCCTCTACAATTACCAACCTTTCCAATTAATTCTACTCAAAAATCCCGCCCCGTGCCGTCAATTCAACCTTCAGGGCATCCGAAATTCCCAAACAACAAAAAAACTTTGCATTTTCCACCACCGTATTTGTCAAATCAGCGCGGCTCAAATCAGCACCGTTTAAATTGGCACCGCTCAAATTAACACCACTTAAATCAGCATTCTTGAAATCAGTATTTGTCAAATTTGCATTTACTAAAATCGCATTCGGTAAATAAGCACTGCTCAAATTGGCGCCGGTTAAATTTGCACCGCTCAAATTCGCCCGGGGCAGCTTTGTCCGCAAATCAGCACCGCTCAAATTGGCGCTGCTGAGTTCAGCATCCCGCAAATTAGCATTGCACAAATTAGCATCAATTAAAATAGCAGCGCTCAGCAAAGCACCGCTGAGATCGGCCAAAGTCAAATCTGCGCCTCGGAGGTTGGTTTCGCGCAAATCCGCACCGTTAAAATCAGTGTAGTGCAAGTCAAAACCGCTTAAATTAGCCCCAGCAAAATCCTCAATCGGATTCAAACCAACTGTTTCTACAAGTTGTACAAAACTCTTATTTTTATCAGTTAAAAACAGTTGCCGGACGATCGCCAATTGCTGCTGTCGGTACTGGTTAGCCTTCTCGTAATCTGCTAAATACTTGTAAGCAAGCTTCAAATTCTTGAGAGCATGGCGCTCAATGCGATCGTCATTGCTGGCGCGCGCGATCGACAACTGCTCGTGATAGCATTCGATCGCACCAGGCAAATCTCCCTTAGCATCGTAAGCTAGTGCCAAATTCCCCAAAGTTTCCAACTCTGAGCGCCCGTCGCCAGTGTCCCGCGCGATCGCCAAACGCTGTTGCTGGTAATCAATAGCACCAGAAAAATTCTCCAGAGCACAACAAGCATTGCCCAGATTTCCCAAAGCATTAGCCTCGCCCCGGCGATCGCCAATTTCCCGCGCTAACACCAAATGCTGCTGGTAGCACTCGATCGCCTGAGCATAATTTCCCAGCGCTTCGTAAGCTACGCCCATATTACCCAGCGCCGCACCCGATCGCCGCTTATCGTCCATTGAGCGATACAGCGCCAGCGCTTCCTGCCAAGAACCCAGCGCCGCCTCAAATTGACGCGCCTGATATTGCGAAATCCCCTGCTTGATTAGCTCGCTAGCTTGTTCGCTCATAATGTCAAAATTAGTTAATAACTAAAGTTGATATTAATCGACTCAAAGCGGTAATTGCTAATCAGTAATCAGTAATCGGGGATCGGTATCGTTAATCCCCCTCTCCCCCATCCGTATTTTCACGTCCGTGGAAAAAAAAGACAAAAAAAGAGAGAGCTACCTAAGTAACTCTCTCTGCCATCAGGGTGCATCTACATAACACAATATAACACGAGAGGGATGAGGGGTGTCACCCCCAAACGTGAAGATGTTGTAAAGAAATGTAGACTAATTATAAAGTTACGAGCCAGCAAGAAGGGCGAGGGCGCGGCGAGATCGGGAAAAACCGATCGCCCGCCGCTGTATCTGCTACACGACCCCCTTAATAATTGCTTAGCCTGGGCCGTTAAGCTTCGCCGCCAGCAGCTCATTGGTCAGTTTGGGATCGGCCCGGCCGCCCGTTTCCTTCATCACCTTGCCGACAAAAAAGCCCAGCAGCTTAGTTTTACCGGCTCGGTACTGTTCGAGCTCCTTGGGATTGGCGGCTAACACCGCATCGATCGCTCGATCGATCGCCCCAGTATCCGAAATTTGAATCAAACCCTTGCTCTCAACGAACTTCTGAGGCGAACCACCGTTTGCCAGCAACTCCGGCAAAATATCCTTAGCAATTTTGCCACTGATCGTACCGGCATCAATTAGCCCCAGCAGTTCGGCTAAATCCTGCGGTTGGAAAGGAATTTCTGCGATCGCCAGTTTTTCATTTTTCAGATAAGCAGTAATATCGCCCATCACCCAATTCGCAGCTTGTTTAGCCACAGCACCAGCGGCGATCGATTTTTCAAAATACTCCGCCACCGCTTTGTCGTCAGTCAGCACCCGCGCGTCGTAGGGAGAAAGACCGATCTCAGTTTCGTAGCGATTGCGCTTTTGGGCCGGCAATTCCGGCAGTTGAGCTTTCCAATCGTGCAATTGCTCGGCCGAAACTTTGATCGGAGGCAAATCCGGTTCCGGGAAATACCGGTAATCGCTTGCGCCTTCCTTAACCCGCATACTGAAAGTACACTGCTTGTTTTCATCCCACAGCCGGGTTTCTTGGACGATGGTTTCGCCATTTTCCACCGCTTGAATTTGCCGCTCGATCTCGTAATCGATCGCCCGTTCGATCGCATTAAAAGAGTTCATATTTTTAATTTCCACCTTCGTGCCGAACTCTTTTCTGCCCACGGGGCGCACCGAAATATTCACGTCGCACCGGAGCGAACCTTCCTGCATATTCCCGTCGCCAACACCGATGTAGCGCACGATCCGGCGCAATTCTTGACCGTATTCGGCAGCTTCCGCGCCCGATCGCAAATCCGGTTCCGAAACAATTTCGATTAGAGGCACACCGGCGCGGTTGTAATCCACCATTGAATAAGTTGAACCGCTCAACCGATCGCTGCCGCCGTGAACCAATTTTCCGGCATCTTCCTCCATGTGCAAGCGAGTGATCCCGATTTTTTTTCTAGTAGAATTTCCAGTCTCGTCCACCAGTTCAATTTCTAGCCAACCGTTAGTAGCGATCGGCAAATCGAACTGAGAAATTTGATAATTTTTCGGCAAATCGGGATAGAAATATTGCTTGCGGTCAAACTTACTGTAAGGTGCGATTTCGCAGTTGAGAGCCAGCCCTGCTTTCACCGCATACTCCAGAACTTTTTGATTTAATACTGGCAACACTCCCGGCATTCCCATACAAATTGGGTCAATGTTAGTATTTGGAGTATTGCCAAATTCTGTAGAAGAACTGGAGAAAATTTTAGTATTCGTACTCAATTGACAATGAGTTTCGAGACCGATAATGGCTTCGTACTGAGTTTGGTTTTTTATCGAAGAGGGTGCAGCAGCAGTCATAAGCAATTTTAAAGACTGAATAACTTTAGATTTTATTTTAGCTTTTTATTGACCAAAGTGAGTGGAGATTATTTGTAGGTAGCCGCAGTTTCATTGGTGTCAACAAGCGCGTCAAACCCTTAGTTCGGCAGGTTTAAACCCCTGCCGGACTTTGAGAAAGCGTGTTTAGTTGAGACAAATGGGGCTGTGCACAGGCAACGCCCTGCTACAGATGGGCGATCGACCCAAGCCCCCAGCCACGCCGATCTCCTTTCGATCGCCCCCAAACAACAACTCTGTGCAAAAATATACTTAGCGCCTGCTCCTGCCCGTACCCTTCCCTTACCCAGGAGAGTTTTAGATCGATCCACCACAATTGCCGATCGATCTGCACCCCAAATCCTTTTACTTGCAGTCTTTAATAACGCCGCCCGCCTCCAACGATCGGCTCCACGCACAGACTAAAAATTAAAAATGTATAATTTACAGGAAATTACCTATTTTTAATTTTTAAGCTTTAATTTTGAATTGTAAAAGTAACACTTGCCTAAGTGTCAAAACTATGCGTAAATTTCCAGTTGAAAGTGCCACACTGTTTCAGAATAGCTTCACTGAGCTAGAGAAGGCGGAATCAGCCCTCGAACTCGCTTGGAACGAACTCGAAAAACAAACAGCAGAAACCATTGCTCGCATTGCCAGCGCCGGCTCAGCAAACACACAGGAAATCAGTGACCGCTTGGCCGGGGCGAAGCAACTCCGCCAGCAACTTCAAACCCAAATAAAACAAGCCAACTTGCGGCGGGAATTTCATCTAGAAAACTCGCCAATGGCAGTTATAGAGTGGGACAGGGAATTTCGGGTAGTGCGGTGGTCGCCAATGGCCAAACAAATATTTGGCTGGAGTGCTGCAGAAGTAATCGGCAAATACTGGCACGAATGGTCAATAGTTTATCAAGAAGACTTCGAGGAAGTGTGCGCCGTCACAAATCAACTGTTAGACAGCAGAGAAACCCGCAACGTTTGCCGCAACCGCAACTATACCAAAGATGGCTCGGTAATTTACTGCGAATGGTACAATTCTGCACTAATCGATGAATCGGGAAGAGTAGTTTCAATTCTCTCTTTTGCCAGAGACATAACCGATTGCCACCGCATTCAAGAAGAACTGCACCGGCGCGAACAAGCTTTCAGCGCCCTAGCCGAAAATGCTACCGATATCATCGCCAGGTTCGATCGAGAATTCCGCCACCTTTACATCAACCACGCAGTAGAATCAGCAACCGGAAAACCCCCCGCAGAATTGATGGGCAAGAGCCACAGAGAATCAGGAATGCCACCACACTTGTGCGACCTGTGGGACGAGACTTTTCTGAAAGTTTTTGACACCGGCAAACAAGAAACCATAGAATTTAAGTTTCTTACTCCCGAGGGCATAAAACATTACCACTGTCGAGTCATTCCCGAGTTTGCTGAAGACAATTCAGTAGAAACAGTTTTATCCATCGCCCGCGACATCACAGAACTCAAACAAGTCGAATATCAGTTGCGACAAAGCGAATCCAAATTTAAAGCCATAGTTGATTCTAACATGATCGGCTTAATTTTTTGGGATCTTAACGGCAGCATTACAGATGCCAACGCCGCTTTTTTAAACACGGTAAATTATACGCGGGACGAGCTGCTTGCCGGAAAAGTTAACTGGCAAGAAATGACACCACCAGAATATGTGCGTTTAGATACAGAAAAAGTTGCCGAACTGAAGGCGAGAAATACGGTTGTTCCCTTTGAAAAAGAATTTATACGCTCCGATGGTAGCCGCGTTCCGGTGCTGTTGGGCAGCACATTTTTAGAAGGAACGCAGCAGTTAGGCGTCAGTTTCGTGCTGGACTTAAGCGAGCGCAAACAAGCCAAATCAGAACTGCAAAAACATCAACAACTTTTAGAAAGCATTTTGACAACTATCCCTAACTTTCTCTACATTTACGATGTAGTAGAAAACAAAAATATTTATGCAAATGAATCTGTCGCAGCCATACTCGGCTACACGGCAAAAGAATGGCAAGAGTTAGGTACAGATGCTATCGTTAAGTTAGTTCATTCCGAGGATCTGTTAAAGCTAATTACAGGTATGGATCGGCTAAAACATAGCAGCAATCCCTATGAAACAGATGAGATAGACTACAGAATCAAACACAAAAATGGGGAATGGCGCTGGGTACACGCTCGGTCTACAATCTTCAAAAGAACCCCAGACGGACAAATGAGGCAAATTATCGGTTCCGTACTCGACATCAGCGATCGCAAACAAGCCGAAGAATCATTAAAACAGCAAAAAGAACTGCTGCAAACAATCTTCGACAACGTGCCGATTATGCTCGCATTCTTAGACAAAAACGGTCAAATAAACTGGGTCAACCGCCATTGGGAACAAGTGCTCGGCTGGAGTTTAGCAGAAATCAAAGACCGCGATATCTTGGCGGAATTTTATCCGCAGCCAGAATACCGTCAATACGTTTTGGATGAAATCCAAGCAGCAAATCAGAAATGGAGCGACTTCAAAACAAAAGTTAGAGACGGGCGCATTATCGACACTTCTTGGGCAAATGTTCGCCTTTCCGACGGCAGTTGTATCGGAATTGGTCAAGATATCACCGAACGCAAACGAGTAGAATTTGAACTCAAAGAACTCAACGAAACTTTAGAAGCTCAAGTCGCTCAGCGTACCGCCGAATTAGAGACTTTTTTTGATGCCTTGCCCGATCGCATTTTTGTGGTCGAACGCAAAAATATGCGCCTGGCTTTTGTCAATCAATCTGTTGCCAAAACTGCTGGCTTAAATAGCAGAAAAGAGATGCAGGGTAAAACTCTTTTTGAATGTTTTTCCCCAGAAATAGCCGAACAATTTTGTAGGAAAAATTTGCAGGTATTTGAAACAGGCGAAACTATGCACTTGCAGGACAAATTTGTGATAGCTGGCGCCACTACTTACTACGATACTTTTAAAATTCCCCTCAGAAATCTCGACGGTGAGGTTTATGCTTTAATTGGCACTGCTCGCGATATCACTGAGTTGGTAGAGACAAAACAAGCTTTGTCAGAACGCACAGAGCAATTAGAAGCTGCAAATCAAGAGTTAGAATCTTTTTCTTACTCTGTTTCCCACGACTTGCGCGCACCTTTGCGACACATTTCAGGTTTTGTAGAAGCGTTGAAGCAGCGGCTAGAATCAACTGAGGCTTTGAGCGATCGCAAAATAGTTCACTATATGGAAATAATTGAAGACAGCAGCCAAAAAATGAGCCTGTTGATTGACGGTTTGCTCGCCCTGTCGCGGGTGAGTCGCACCGAGTTGAGGCAAATTCCGATCGATCTGAGCCGTTTGGTACAAAATGCGATTAAATTGACTAAACCCCCAACCGTCGCAGACCCGACCCAAACTCTCCACAGCGTTGAATTTGCAGTCGGAAATTTACCGACGGTAATGGGAGATCCAACCTTGCTGCAACAGGTGTTCAGCAACTTGATTAGCAACGCCGTCAAGTTCAGCCGCGGGCGTACTCCGGCTACAATAGTTATTGAGGGTTTACCTGATGGGACGATTTTTGTCAAGGATAACGGGGTGGGTTTTCCGATGGAATATGCCGATCGCCTGTTTGGAGCCTTTCAGAGGCTGCATTCCCAGAGAGAATTTGAAGGGATGGGCATCGGTTTGGCGATCGTCCAGCGGATTATTCACCGCCACGGCGGCACGGTTTGGGCCGAAAGCCTACCTAGTCAAGGAGCCACGTTTTACTTTAAACTAGGGCAAACAATCTCAAACGGTAATATAGATTCATAAGTTAAGTGTACAAGAGTTTTAAATCCAGAATTTAAAACTCTTATACACTTAAATAAGTCACAATCGGTGAGAGCATCCGAATTTTGGTGTGACAGGAGTATTCACTGTTAGAGATGGAAGCGAAAGATCTAGGCTTGGCTGTGAAAGATGCTCGTACTCCTAAAAAACGCTCTTTTAAAAATTGGGACGATCCCCAATCGGTTCGGTCAGCCCTCGACTGCCGGTGCTAAATAAAGGTCTTGCGAGTAGAGTATATAATTAATTTTGATAAAAATCACTAAAAATATCCCGATAAAATTAACAACAAAACTCAGTCTAAAAACTTACTAGCAAAAATACGAACAACCAATTGAAAACCTCCCCAATTCCTTATGTTAGATATAAATCAGACCAACTATCTACTAAAAATGGTAGCGGAATCAACATTAAAATTGTTGATTATCGAAGACATGGCAGAAGATATGGAATTAATAGTGCTCGCCTTAGAAGCGGGGGGGGTAAATTTTAATTGCGACACGGCAGAAACAGCAACAGAGTGCAGAAAACTGCTCGAGAATTGCAAGTACGATGCTGTACTCTCAGATTACCGCCTCCCCGGCTTCAACGGTTTAGAAGTATTGAAATTAATGCAGGAATTAGGGCAAGACATACCCTTGATTTTAGTAACGGGAAGTTTGGGAGAAGAAGCGGCAGTTGAGTGCATCAAAGCCGGAATGACCGATTACGTATTAAAAGGGCGGCTGTTTAGGTTGCCAACAGTCTTAGAACGATCGCTCCAAGAATACAAAATGCGGCGCCAGCAACAAGAAGCGATCACCCAAATTCAGCGGCAAGCTCAGCGAGAAGCGATCGCCAACCGCATCCTCCAAGCCATGCGCTTCACCCTTGTACTCGACGAAGTGCTGCAAACCACCGCAGATCAACTGCACGAAGCTCTAGACATCAGCGCCTGCGCCATCTTGCAGCCAGATGCTGAAGGCGGCATCAGAATTCGCTACATCAGCAAAGGAGCCGACAGAGAACGGTTTGTCGGGCTAAATTGCAAAGTGGCCGAACAGTTCCGCTCCGGGCTAGCGGCCGGGGAAACCCTGATCATCGACGAGTTATCGACACTTTGCCCGTCCCTGCAAGAATCAGCAGAGTTGGTGGGGTTTCGCGGCGTCGCGATCGCGCCGCTGCTCTACCAGCGGTCATTTTTGGGAGGAATTAGCCTCTATCAGTGCGATCGGGCGCGCTCTTGGAGCGTCGAAGAACTGTCGCTACTCAAAGCCATAGCCGATCAGTGCGCGATCGCGATCCACCAAGCCGAACTTTACCAACAAGCCCAAACCGAACTTGCAGAACGCAAGCGCGCCGAAGCAGCAGTCTGCGGCATCCAGCAGCAGCTAGCCACAATGGCAGCCAACATTCCCGGCTCAGTCTACCGCACCGTGCTGCATCCAGACGGCACAATTTCCATGCCCTACATCAGTCCGGGCGTGCGCGAAGTTACTGGGTTCGGGGCCGAAGAAGTGATTTCGCACCCGGAACTCTTGACCGAAATCATCCATCCAGACGACAAAAGCTCGTTTGACAGCCGCGTAGCAGCATCAAGAGCGACCCTTTTACCGTGCGATCGGCAGTACCGCATCGTTCTGAGATCTGGGGAGGTCAAGTGGGTGCAAGACAGCGCTAAATTTTCCAAAAACGAAAACGGCGACGTAATTATAGACGGAGTAGCCCTCGACATCAGCGATCGCAAACAAGCAGAATCAGCCCTGCGCCAAAGCGAACAGCGATTTCGCTCGCTGATTGAAAACGCCACAGACATCACGATCATTCTCGACGCCGAAGGAATCTTCCGCTACATCAGCCCTTCCGTCAAGCGAATTTTAGGATACGCGCCCCACCATGCGATCGGCCGCAGCGCCTTAGAAATAGTTCACCCCGACGACTGCGCCACCATCACCGAAACCCTCCACAAAGCCATTGAAAACCCCAAAAGAAGCCTGTGCCCAGTTGAGTACCGAGTCCGCCACCGCAACGGTTCCTGGTGTTATGTAGAAGCTGTAGCCACCAACTTGCTTTACGATCCCGCAGTCGAGGGAATCGTGATTAACTGTCACGATATCACTCAGCGCAAACTCGCCGAAGAACAACTGCTGCACGATGCTTTTCACGACGCCCTCACCGGATTGCCTAACCGATCGCTATTTACCGATCGGCTGGAACACGCTCTGAGGCTGGCCAAACGGCGCAAAGACTTCTTGTTTGCCGTGCTGTTTCTCGATTTAGATAGATTTAAAGTAGTCAACGATTCCCTCGGCCACTCGATCGGCGATCAACTGCTAGTATCGATCGCGCGGCGTCTGGAAGCTTGTCTCAGACCCGGAGATACAGTGGCCCGCATCGGAGGAGACGAGTTCGTGCTGTTGCTCGAAGACATCGAGGGCATCAATGAAGCTACCACCATTGTCAACCGCCTGCAAAAGAAAATCACCTCCCCTCTGCTTCTAGACGGACACGAAGTATTTATCACCGCCAGCATCGGCATAGCTTTGAGTTCTGGCGAATACGTGGAACCGACAACCCTGTTGCGCGACGCTGACACAGCAATGTACCGCGCCAAAGAACTCGGCAGATCCCGACACGAAGTTTTCAACAGTTCCATGCACGCCCACGCTTTGCGGCTGTTGCAGCTAGAAAACGACCTGCGGCGGGCGATCGAATCCATTAGAGAGCCGGCCAGAGAAGAAGACTTTCCCCCATCCCCCGAATCAGCCTTACCTCCCTTATCCCCAGCGCCCCAGTTTATTATTCACTACCAGCCGATCGTGTCGATCGCAACTAACACAATTACCAGTTTTGAGGCCCTAGTGCGCTGGCAGCATCCAGAACGCGGCTTAGTTTCCCCCGGCGAATTCATCACCATCGCCGAAGAAACCGGCTTGATCGTACCCCTCGGCCGCTGGGTACTCCGCACAGCTTGCCACCAAATCCGCCAGTGGCAGCAGCTATTTCCCAGCAACCCCCCCTTGAGCGTTAGCGTCAACATTTCTGTCAAACAGTTTTCTCAACCAAATTTAATCGAATACATCGACCAAGTTCTCGCAGAAACTCACCTCGACGGCAGCAGTTTAAAACTAGAAATTACCGAAAGCGTACTCATAGAAAATTCCGAATCAGTAACAGCAATGCTGGTGCAGCTCAGAACCCGAAACATACATTTGTGCATTGACGACTTCGGCACCGGCTATTCCTCGCTCTCCTACCTGCACCGCTTCCCCACCAATACCTTAAAAATAGACCGCTCTTTTGTTAGCAGGATGGGAGGTGAGTTCGATTTCAGTAAAGGAGGGATTGATCCGACCGAAATTGTGCGGTCGATCGTTACTTTGTCCCACAATTTAGGCATGGATGTAGTAGCCGAAGGAGTCGAAGAAGCCTCGCAACTATCTATACTAAAAGGGTTAAAATGTGAGTACGCCCAAGGATTCTTTTTCTCAAAGCCAGTAGACTCTCAAACAGCAGCAGCCTTAATCCGACAGCAAGCAGAAAATCAGAATTTGCTGACATTTAGTTTGTTAGAGAAAGGCCATTAAAAAAACACGGCATTTTGTGAGCCCCGTTTCAGCATAAAATCTTAAAATATTTTAAAGCTGTCCCTAAATGGCGTCAGTTAATAAGTACGGCATCCAAATCACTGTCAACGACCCGGGTCTCAAGACACGCTTGCTTCGGGCCTAAGACTTAAACCATAGTTGACCAGAGGCGTACCTGCGTACTACGTTAACGGTAAGAGTTAAAGACCTACCAGGGAATGCTCTCGCTAGTTCCTTGCCAAGCGAAATTTAGGATTAAACACACTTATTGGGTTAAATCAGTTTCCTAGATATAGTAGCGGCTGTTAACGAAGGCGCAAGCTAACATTACCCCTCTCATAGAGGCTCATAAAGGAGCGAACATTATGCGATCGCCCGTTGCGAGGTTGGATGTGGTAATTGTCCCACTGAAAGTACATTACAAAAGTACACTCCCATCTAGCAATCCCCGTGTAATGGAAAGATTCACGGCGGTTGAAACCGCCTAGCCGTTGCCCTCTCAGGTCTAAAGACACGCTCGTTTCCCACTTACCGAATTTTTTTATGACTATTGGCTACCTCGCACTCGTTCTCCACGCCCACCTGCCTTTTGTCCGCCACCCCGAAAGCGACTACGTTTTAGAAGAAGAATGGCTGTTTGAGGCGATCGCAGAAACCTACATTCCCCTGCTGCAAGTCTTTGAAGGGCTCAAGCGCGACGGCATCGACTTTAAAATTACCATGAGCATGACGCCGCCCTTGGTTGCCATGCTGCGCGACCCCTTGCTGCAAGACCGCTTCGACGACCACTTGGCTAAACTCGAAGAATTAGCAGATCTCGAAATCGAACACAACAGCGGAAACGGTCACCTCCGCTATTTAGCAGAACATTACGCCGCTCACTTCTCTCAAGTTCGCAACTTTTGGGAAAAGTACGATCGAGATTTAGTCAAAGCTTTCAAAGAACATCAAGATACCAACAACCTCGAAATCATCACCTGCGGCGCCACCCACGGCTACCTACCGCTGATGAAAATGTACCCCGAAGCAGTTTGGGCACAAATTCAAGTAGCTTGCGACAATTACGAAGCAAACTTCGGCCGCCGACCAAAAGGAATTTGGCTGCCCGAATGCGCCTACTACGAAGGCTTAGAACGGATGTTAGCCGACGCCGGCCTCCGCTACTTTCTCACAGACGGTCACGGCATCCTCTACGCCCGCCCGCGTCCCCGTTACGGCAGCTACGCCCCGATTTTCACCGAAAGCGGAGTAGCAGCCTTCGGCCGAGATCACGAATCATCGCAGCAGGTTTGGTCTTCGGAAGTCGGCTATCCAGGGGCCGCCGAATACCGCGAATTCTACAAAGATTTGGGTTGGGAAGCTGACTACGATTACATTAAGCCCTACATCATGCCCAATGGCCAGCGGAAAAATACCGGGATTAAATATCACAAAATCACCGGTCGTGGATTGGGTTTAGGCGATAAACAGTTGTACGATCCGTACTGGGCACGGGAAAAAGCAGCCGAACACGCCAGCAACTTTGCTTTCAACCGGGAACGCCAAGTCGAGCACCTCAACGGCATTATGCAGCGTCCGCCGATTATTGTTTCACCTTACGACGCCGAACTTTTCGGTCACTGGTGGTACGAAGGGCCTTGGTTCTTAGATTACCTGTTCCGCAAGAGTTGGTACGACCAAAATACCTACGAGATGACGCACTTAGCCGATTATTTGCGGGGAAATCAGACTCAGCAAGTGTGCCGGCCGTCTCAGTCTAGCTGGGGTTTCCGGGGTTTCCACGAATATTGGCTCAACGATACCAATGCTTGGATTTACCCGCACTTGCACAAAGCTGCGGAACGGATGATTGAGTTGGGAAGCATGGAACCTGCGGATGAATTGCAGTGGCGGGCTTTGAACCAAGCGGCGCGGGAAGTGCTGCTAGCTCAATCTTCTGACTGGGCATTTATCATGCGTACAGGAACGATGGTGCCCTATGCAGTGCGGCGGACTCGATCGCACTTAATGCGCTTTCACAAGCTTTACGATGAAGTGAAAGAAGGCAAAGTCGATTCGGGTTGGTTGGAGAAGGTTGAGGAGATTGATAATATTTTCCCTGAAATTAACTATCGCGTTTATCGATCGCTTTAAGTCTCGTTTCCCCTTTCATCCTGTCCCCCCAGCCCTGCTTAAGGGAGGGACAGGATGTTAATTAAAATTATAGGTGATGGGGCGATCGCCATGAGTGGAATGAGAGGGGCGATCTTTGGTTGAGAGTGTGAGTGCGATCGCATTTTTGGTCTGGAAAGGTCGATCGCCCTTTACTCCTTTTTCTCAACGCGCAGGCGCTCCCCTTTTTGGTATGGAAAGGTCGATCGCCGAGGCCAGCAAATAGCCAGCGAATTAGAAAGAAAGCTGCCAGAATTCACTCAAATAGAAGCGGAACCAAATCGAGAAACTTAACTCGCGAAGTTAAAGCAATTGTTAGTTGAAATCCGAAGCGCAGTATTTGATTGTGCTAAAAAATTGCCGCAGTTGCGAGGATACAGCAATACTGTTGATATTAAGGCGAAAAATTATTCTATCGAAAGTTATCCTAAAATCAAAAATTTTTCCATTGAAGGCGGCAACGGGTGTTTTTGCCGAAGTTCCTGAATTTGCGCTCGCGCAAATATCAAAACCAAGTTGAAAAATACTTAAACTACCTGATTGCCAATCAAGATTTGTTCCAGCAGACAACATCCACAATTCGCGGGATGGTGGCAATCGAACAGGTGGAATTGAACCGGGAACACGAAGAGAGGGAATGTCAGGGCGATCGCGAACAACTAGAATTATACAAGCAAAAGGAACAAGAGCAGAACGATCGCGCTCAAAAACAAATGGAAATCGGCAGGAAGAACGAAGAGACACAGAAAAATCGATCTCACCAACTTGAGAATATCATCTTTTTTGTCGGAACTGCGATCGGCGGCGGACAAATCTTTTGGGCCAGCTATCCCCTCATCAAAGATACACCCATTAAATAGCAACCCGATTTTTCCCTCCCCCTTCATCCCTTCACCCCCACGATTATATGAAGTTTCCTATGCGGTTTAATATTCGGCCTGCTGATACTGGGTATCCTGCCACTGGCGAGAAAAATATCCCCCAGAATCCTGCGGCTTGTAAGAAAAATATTGCCCAGGTAAAGCGGTGCGTGACAGTCAATAGTAAATGACTGTGGTGCAATCATTTTTCACCGTCACCCACCCTAGGACTGATACAAAACATTGTATTCGTAAGGAAATGGCATTGCCGTGTCCTTTAGCAAAACCGAACGGGAATACAATTCATCAAACAAAAAACCGGGTTTCTGCTCAAACCCGGTCACCATGAAGACAAGCAATATTAACACTGCTCAAACCTTAATTTTTTAATAATTTCATCCCCATTTTCACTTTGTCCAAAATCGTCTTTTGCGAAACACAAGTAATCAGACAAAGCTTGCCACAATTCAAAGTATCGCGGCGGACTTTCTGAGCTTTTTCGCCGTACCAAATCTCGCGGGCGCTGGCATTTTTCACATTACCAATCACCGGAAACTCATCGCACAATTTCACATCACCGCGCGTATCAATCCAGTAATTCCGCAGTCCCACGCGACAAGGACGAGTTGAATCAGGAGCTTTTTCTTCCGCAAAGTGAGGAATCATCAATCGCAACACTTCATCGCTGTTCATAATCGGAGCACCGTTATGCTTCATTTCAATTAAGCGCTCGATTACCTGTGAAAATTCCTCCATGTCTTCTTTTTCAATCCACAATTCCTCGTATGTTTCTGGCGTCCAGCGGTTGACTGGTTGGAAGTTCACCGTCGTCGCCCCAATTCCCTGAGCCCAAGTGACTATTTCCGGGAGGTGGCGGAAATTGAGTCGGTTCATTGTCGGTTTGACGTTGATCGGAAACAGGACGTTCTGTTTTTCTTGTTCTTCGCGCAGATAACCGATTCCTTTAGAAAGTCTGTCAAACAATCCCGGTTGACCTCGCAAATAATCGTGCAGTTCTGCATTCGGCCCGTCAACTGACATATTCACATTAAAAGGACGAGCAGCGACAGTTTTGGCTGCGTTTTCCCTGGTCATGCAATAGCCGTTGGTGGTGACGCCGGCGTGAATTCCATTTTTATTCGCAAAGGCCAGCAAGTCTAGAAAACCTTTTTTAATATAAGGTTCGCCGCCACTAAAGTTGATTGAAAATTCGCCCACAAATTCTTTGACGCTCAAGAGGGCATTTTGCCATTCTTCGATCGTCATTTCGTCTTTATATTCTTTAAGCCGCCAATACTCGCACTGGCGACATTTAACATTGCAACGCTCATTGACGATTCCGTAAAAAGTTACTGGGCTCGTCACGTCGTATGCTGTATTGATCCGCAGCGATTCTGCCACTGCACTCTTGGTGTGCTTAACGCCCAGTCTCGATAATGTTAAAGCATCCATGTCTTTTTTTCCTTACGTGTTGTTAGTTAAGTCAATTTCTTGCACCCTCTTTTGTACGTATAATTACGCATTGCTGATTACGTATTCCTTTTGAGTACGTATGCCCCATCCTAAGTGTTCCGTTTGGGTGTGGCTAAATGTTTTTGAAATATTTATAATTTTAAGAGTTGTAACATATTAGTATTTCCAATCAATCAAGCGATTCTTGGTGTAAAAACATCAAGTGTTCTTAATAATTGCCACAAGATATTGGCTTAAGATGGACGAAAATTAATAATTGTCATTTTTGTTTAAATATTGTTAGATAAGTTAATACTGCGTGTTAGTAAAACTACTTATAGCCTTTCTCGGAAAGATGAGGTATAATGTTACTGACACTCACTCAGGAGGATAAAGCAGAGAATCTCAGAGCAAACGAACTATAATTACATGGTTCAGTAAAGCCACGCGAAAGCGATAGCATACATAATAGCATTTTTTTGACAGCACGAGATGCTTGACTCACAAAAAGTAAATTTGTACTCCTCTTCATACATTGTTAAAAATGAAAGCTTATTCGATTGATTTTAGGCAAAAAATCCTTGATACTTATCATACTGAACCGATTTCACAAAAAGCAATAGCTAAGCGCTTTTCTGTAGCCCTGAGTTTTGTACAAAAATTGCTTAAACAATATCGTGAAACAAAAAACATTACTCCGCGAACTGACCGATGTGGAGTCAAAGGCAAACTGAATGCAGAGCAACTACTCATATTGGCCCAATTGATTGAAGTAAACAATGATGCAACTCTTGAAGAACTTCGTTATTTACTTTATGAGAAAATTGGATTTTCCGTTAGTAGAGCAACAATAGCAAGAATGATAAAACTCTTAGATATTACCGCCTGTAAAAAACTCTGTTCCCTTCAGGCAAAGGCACCGACCGAGTTCAACTCCTACGGTGTGAGTTCTGGGAAAAAATTAAAGAGATTAGTTTTAAAGACTTAATATTCATTGACGAATCGGGAGTTAATTTGGCAATGGTTAGGTTATATGCCAGAGCTTTAAAAGGTCAAAGAGCCAAGGGGCCAAAACCAACTAAACGTGGCAAAAATGTCTCAATAATTGGAGCAATGTCAGTCAAGGAAATTTTGACATCGGTTAATCTAATAGGCGGAACAGATGCAATTACATTTGAAGCTTTTATTATCAGGAAACTTGTGCCAAAACTATGGAAAGGGGCTTGTGTAGTGATGGATAATTGTCCCATTCACTTGGGAGAAGAAGTGAAAAAAGCGATCGAAAAAAAAGGGGCAATATTAATATACTTATCACCTTATTCACCAGATTTTTCACTCCTTGAAAATCTGTGGTCAAAACTTAAAATCATTCTCCGTTCTATCCAGACTACTAATTATCAAGAATTAGCAAAAGCCATAGAGTTTGCGTTCGGTCAAGTTACATCGTCAAATATTTTTAACTGGTTTACACACTGCTGTTATTGTACCTCATCTTTCTGAGAAAGGCTATAACTAAGGGGTCTAAATAATTTAAAATTATAGTGGAAAGAGCAGCCTGTACAGCAGTTAACTTCACACAACCTTTAAAATATGGGAATTTAAGTATTTACACGGCAAAAAATGGCGACAAACATGGGACGATATTTCCACGTACTGAAATTGTTTTGGGGTGCGGCGATCGCAGCGGAACTAGAATACCGAATCAACTTTATCCTCGCGACCCTCAGCAGCCTCGGAAATCTTGCGGGCAGCTTGTTTGGGCTGTTTTTGTTCTACCGTACCGGCTACAGGTTTGCGGGCTATTCATGGGAAGAGGCTTTAGTTGTACTCGGTATTTTCACGATGTTGCAGGGGTTTTCGTCAACGTTTCTAGCACCTAATCTCAGCCGTATTGTCGATCGAGTGCAGCAAGGTACTCTCGATTTCGTACTCCTCAAACCCATCAGTTCCCAATTCTGGCTATCTGCAAACACAGTTTCGCCTTGGGGAATCCCAGATTTAATCTTCGGCACGGTATTGCTGCTGTATGCTGCTAACAAGTTGGGAGTAGAAATCGGCAACTATTTTTTAACAGCAATACCCCTGTTATTCGGAACTATTACTCTTTACAGTATATGGTTTATGTTAGGGGCAACCAGCATTTGGTTTGTCAAAATTTACAATGTTACCGAAGTCCTCAAAGGATTGTTAGAAGCGGGTAGATTTCCAATGGCAGCTTATCCCGCAGCTTATCGATTTTTCTTCACTTTCGTAGTTCCCGTTGCCTTCTTGACGACTGTGCCGGCAGAAGCCATGCTGGGGAGAGGTGAAATCGTTTGGATAGCAGGGGCGGGAATATTGGCGATCGGGCTGTTATTTTTCTCCCGCTACTTCTGGCAATTTGCACTCCGGTTTTACACCAGCGCTTCCAGCTAGTTAAGTAGGTTGGTAAGTTGCTGCACATCTAGATTGTCTCTTATGTTTGAGAGGGAGAAGATTTGACACGTGTGGAATAGGGAATTGAAATATATATTTTAAATGCCCAACAGCTTATATGATTTTTTTTTTCTACTTACTTAGATAGTTAAATAAATTTAAGACTTCAACTTATCCTGGAAAGGTAAACTGGGAATAAACCACGCAAACGCAGGCAAACCAATGAAAAGAAAAAAACTGGGTAACAGTAATTTTACTATCAGCGCGATCGGTCTTGGAGGTATGCCAATGTCCTTAAGCAGCCGGCCACCAGAATCGCAATCAATTGCGGTAATTCACCGCGCCCTCGATTTGGGTGTCACCCTAATTGACACCGCAGATTCATACTGCCAAGATGAATCCGACAAACACCACAACGAGCAACTCATTGCCAAAGCTTTGGAACAGTACACCGGAGATACTCGGGCCGTTACTGTCGCCACTAAAGGCGGCTTAATGCGGCCTCAAGGTGCATGGACGCGCAACGGCAATCCCCATCATTTGCGCCAGACAATTCGCGAAAGTTTTGAAGCATTGGGCGGCGAGAAACCGATCGACCTTTGGCAGTACCACTCGCCAGATCCCGCTTATACCATAGAAGCAGCCCTAGCACCTGCAAAAGAAGCAGTAGAAGCAGGAATGATTCGATTTATAGGAGTTTCCAACTTTTCTGTAGAGCAGATCAAACGTGCCCGCGATACAGTAGAAGTTGTCTCCGTGCAGAATCAGTACAATCCGTGGCACAGAGAGCCGGAATCAGACGGCGTTCTGGAATATTGCGAAACCGAAAAACTGACATTTTTTCCCTGGAGTCCTTTGGGAGGAAGCCGCCGCGTCACCAGCTTGCAAGATATGCCCGCGATCGCCAAATTAGCCGCAGAAAAAAACGTTTCAGTTTACTGTATAGTATTAGCTTGGTTGATGGCTCAATCGCCCTGCGTCGTTCCGATTCCCGGTGCGACCAAAGTATCGAGTATTGAGGACTCTGTGGGGGCGCTCGAAGTTAAATTGACTGACCAGGAATTGCAACAAATTGCCGCAAGTTAAGTATATAAGGGCAAAAAAAACAATAGAACAGGCTTTGCAGCCTGTTCCACAAACAGAACTTTATTGTGGGGTGGGCATCTTGCCCGCCCCTGAAAGCTGGATTTAATGAGTAAAGTTGACATTTTTTGAGGAATTGGGTTTTATGGAAGCTAATCAAGTGAATGCCGATCGAGACGTAGCAATTGAACATCAAAACGTACCAGTCGCCCATGAAGGACTGCACAACTTTTTATACAGTTCCGACTCAGAACACAGCGCCGTTGCTGCAACTCCGGCATTAGAAAATGACGGGACGCAAATAATGGCGATCGATACATGGCGCGATTTGGCAACTAACGCGAAAGTCGCTGGAGTTTACGCTGTAATGGACACTTCCCGCAACACTCAGTTTATCGGTTATTCGCGAAATATCCTGCTTTCAATCAACGGTCACATCGCCCAAAATGGCGCCGAAAATTGTGCTTTCCTGCGCGTGCAAACTTTCAAATTCCCGAAGCGGGAAGAAATGGAAAGTTTGCGGGATGCTTGGATAGCAGAAATTGGCAGCATTCCGCCTGGAAACGGTGCCGAAAGCGAAATGTGGGCGGCTACGGTAGGCCAAGCAGCGCGATCGGCAATGTCTGCCGAGGAACAAAAAGCTTATGAGGAAAAGAAGCTGAAATTGCGGAAAGCAATGGCAGATTCCAGTCTTACCAAAGAGTTAGAAACCGCAGTCCAAAGTGACGGCGAACGCGCTAAGGATTTGGAAGCGGCTGTTAATAATGATGACTGGAGTGCGGTGATTCAATCGCAAACCCAGGAAACAAAGTCCGGCGAATAAAACTCGCAGATACATAAACTTGTGTCCGCCCTAAATGGGGGCGGGTTTATGTAGATTATGGGTGGAAATTAAAGAGTGTTTGTGAACCCGCTCATAATAATCAATGACTGACTTTGCGTTCAGTAACTAAAGTCAAACTTACCCATTCACCCCGCTCATTGTAACTGCGAATCATCCGAAACCGCAAGTCAGGTTCTACCAACCAACCGGCCTCGAAAAATATAGGTTTTCCCAATTCAATCTTGACAGGTAAAGTGCAAGAACCGCCGTCAGGAAGGAGCAAAACTTGCACGGGTGAAGCACCTTCGTTAAAGTGCAGAACTGAACCGTCAATCCTGCCGCTAGAACTGATAACGGTAGCATTACTGCCAAAAGTAATTTTATACACTAGGCGATCGCTACTTTCCAAATGCAATTGCAGTTTGGTAGAATAAAAGTCAGGAGAACGCGAATCTGGATACATTGTCACCGCCTCGCCCTGCCATTCTCCCAGCAAAGCCTCAACAGTTAAAGGCGGACGTTCGGGGACATTTTTATCAAGCTGCTTTTCCCTAATTAAGGTAAGTTTGGATAAATTGCCGTCGGTATTGTATGTCAGAGGGAAGCGCAATCGGCGATAATTGTAGATAAAACCCAACTCGGCACCGCACTCAGAAAAAGGCGCTAGTTGAATAGTACCCAGAGAAAAAGCTCCATTCTCAAAAAATAGGCTATCTCGTCCCAAAGTTTGAAATTCTCGAACAAGTTCGCTGACTTCCGGTTCGCCGACACCGCTAGGATTTGGGTAAAACCGACGGAGTTTAAATCGCACAGTTTTGTTGTCATTGAAACCTTCGAGAGAAAGAATGCTAGGAATATCTTTAAGTACCTCTCCTCGCGTTGATAGCTGAGTGAAGGAACCGTGCCATTCTCCCAAGTTTTGCAGAAAATTTTCCCACTGCCCTACCATATTCTTACCTTTCGATATATGTCTAAAAATAGAATTATAACTCTACTGACGGATTTTGGATTAAGCGATGTTTATGTGGGAGTGATGAAAGGTGCGATCGCCCAAATTAACCCGCAGTTAAAAGTCATTGACATTACGCACCAAATACCGTCTCAAAATATTGCGGCGGCGAGGTTTTGTTTGATGACGGCTTTTGCTTATTTTCCGCCGGAAACCGTACACGTTGCTGTCGTCGATCCGGGGGTGGGAAGCAAGAGACGCGGGGTTGCGATTAAATGTGCTAATTGCTTTCTTGTCGGGCCGGATAACGGGTTGTTTAGCGGGGTGTTGAGTCGGGAAAGTGCGATCGCCTCTGTCGAACTCACGAATTCTCAATACTGGCGCACACCTCAACCCAGCAGCACTTTCCACGGTCGCGATATTTTTGCAGCAGCGGGCGCTCACTTGGCGAACGGGGTGGCGTTGGAAGACTTGGGAGGGGCGATCGACCCTGCAAGTTTAGTGCAGTTAGAGATACCAAATTGTGCCGTTACAGCCACAGGTATAGAAGGCTGTGTTCAATATGTCGATCGCTTTGGCAACCTAATTACTAATATCCCCAATAATTCCATTATAGGTAACAATTGGTCAGTAACAATTAGCAATAGTTCTGATGCAATTCGCATCCCCAGCGGTAAAACCTACAGCGAAAGCAAACCGGGCGATTTAATTGCCATAACTGGTTCTGACGGTTGGGTAGAAATTGCCGTTAATGGTGGCAGCGCTCAATCTGTATTAAAATTGGAATGCGGAGCGATCGTGCAATTGCTTTTTGAAACTAACAATTAAAATCATCTCTTTCAGTCCCTCTCTGCTGGGAATTTGTTCGTGTAGAAGCGATTTCAAGAGACAGTTTCATATCTGAAATAAAATTTTGACTATTTAGCCTAATTAAAAACAATAATTATTTACTTCAAAAAGTAGCCTATTTTGAGGTAAAATCAATCCTGATGCTTCCTCAGTTAACAATTGGTTGTATATTGTATCCGCTTGCCAAAAAGATTCTTGAGGCAAAAATCTAAATATTGATGCAGCAACATATTGTTTTTCCTTTTCAAAGCTTATCCAGTTTCTTGATAATTGTTCTGCTGCATAACCCGTAGTATTAGATCCAGAAAAAATATCTACTACCAAGTCTCCCGGTTCCGTAAGAAAATTGATAAAAAATGTCGGTAATCTTTGGGGAAAACGTGCCGGATGCGCCTTAACATTAAACTCTTTGCACCAACGCAAGTATTGAGAATTACTTTCAGAATTAGAAATCTCTAGCAAATTAGATGGAATAGCACCTCCATTATCTTTGGCAAATCGATCGCTAATATTGTGACCGGAAGGACGTTCTTTGGGCGTGTAAAATTCATCAGCATTTTTCAAAAGTTTTTTCATTCTCTCAGAATACTCTACTTTGACTTTACTAATATTCGCTTGAGGCTGATTCGTTTTGGAAAGCCACCAAACAGTATTCACAGAATCTTTAGCCCGAATTTTCTTTTTATTCACCCACTCTATAGGAGATGGAAGTTTTGAAGGATTAAACCAGAAAAACTCTTGAGCAAGTTTAAATCCATACTCGTCGCATAACCTAATAAGCACGCGGTAATTATACAGCGATCGTACAGGTATTCCTTTTTGATAAGCACCTCCAAGATCCATAACAAAACTTCCAGTATCCTTGAGAACTCTTTTAATTTCAGGAGCAAAGCCCAGCAGCCAATCAACATATAAATCTTGATCTTCATTTCCATAACTCTTTTGGCGTTGCAATGCAAAAGGAGGGGATGTAATTACCAAATCAACAGAATTGCTAGCAAGACTATTCAGGAGATGAAGAGAATCTCCCAAATAAGATCGACCGTATTGGGTGGTGTAAATTGGGGCGGGCAAAATGTTACTCATGTTTAATTTAGATTAGTTTAAGGTACAACAGACACAGCCTACTGTCATTATATCAAAATCCGTACTGTCAGTAATACTACATCCGTACTTTCAGTACGTTGTTTTGTGTATAAATTCTTCGTACCATTCAAAAAGCGAACTTTCAGTTCGTTTTTATGAATTGTGAGGGGTATGAATTACAAAGAAGCCAGACAACAATTTGCGGGCAAGGTAAGTCAGTTACGCAGAGAAAAAAGGATGACACAGGACGAGTTAGCAGAACTCATAGACAAGACTACTGACTATATCAGCTTATTGGAACGCGGTGAAAGATCGCCATCCTTTGAAGTTATTTTTGATCTAGCTGAAGCGCTCGATGTACCCGCTACTTATTTAATCAGTTTTAGCCAAAGCGGCGAGAGTACAGCTCTCATTAGCACCCTAATAGCTGAACCCGTTTCTCCGTCAGTTGTAGAGCCTGTTGAAGAGGCTGTTACCACGGAAGCAGAACGCATTTCAGATGCTAAACGGCTAGAAAATGCTATGAAAAGCATCCAAGAATTGCAAAATCTGGCTAGTGAATATGGTATTGCGGATATTTTTCAAGATAACGGGGGAAAGACTTTACAGTTATTAATCCTTTTAGGGCTGCGGATATCACCTGGACGTGAAGGAAACGATGCTATTGATGCTGAAGGAAAAGAATACGAACTTAAAACAATAAATATTGCTCTCAATAGAAGCGGTGGGGTCACTACTCACCATCATTTGAATGAAATTATACTTGACAAATATCGCAGAGTAGAAGCTTGGTATATTGGACTGTATGAAGGCATAACTCTCAAAGAGATTTATAAACTTACACCTGAAATGCTGGAACCTAAATTTAAAGAATGGGAAGAAAAGGTAAGGCTAAAAAACGAGCCGCTAAACAATCCTAAAATTCCCTTAAAGCTAGTAAAAAAAGGGCAACTTGTCTACTCTTACAGTAAATAATAGTTGCCCGATAGTGTTTAAAGGGGATTAGGTTGTGTTTGTGTAGAAACGATACGTTGCCGACAGGTAGCGACTTTTACCCTCAAGCTACCACGAAATTAACCAACTTTCCAGGCACTACAATTACCTTTTTAATCTCCTTACCTTCCAGGTGACGCTTGGCCAATTCCGACTCGCGAGCAAACTTTTCCAAAGCAGCTTTATCAGCACCAGAAGGCACTTGAATTGTGCCGCGAGTCTTGCCCATTACTTGAATGACCAGGGTAATTTCATCGGTAATTAATGCAGAAGCATCCACACTCGGCCAAGTTTGCGTATGCACGGATTCACTGTTACCAGTATTGTGCCACAACTCATCAGCAATATGCGGTGCAAAAGGCGCTAGCAAGCGAATCAAAGTGTTAATTCCTTCTGCATAAATTGGCGAATCTTTACACTTAGTATCATTCAAAGCATTGCTGAGTTTCATCATTTCAGAAACAGCAGTATTGAACTGATAATCGCCCTCCAAATCATCGCTAACTTCCTTAATTGCAGTGTGAATTGCCCGCCGTAAATCCTTCTCAATTTTACTTAATTCAGCATTCTCTCCTACTTGATCGGGGGTGGCAGGGACTCGTCCACCAAACTCTGTCACCACGCGCCAAACGCGATTTAAAAAGCGAAATTGCCCTTCCACATCAGCGTCGTCCCACTCCAAATCCTTCTCTGGCGGTGCTTTGAATAAAATAAACATCCGCGCCGTATCTACCCCATATTTGCCCATAACTTCCAAGGGGTCAACGCCATTGTATTTTGATTTGGACATCTTCTCGTAGAAGACTTCCAAAGCTTCGCCCGTTTGAGGATCTTTGGGATTTGCGGGGTCTATATCTGCTGGGGGAACGTATTTGCCAGTAACAGGATTTTTGTAGGCCATTGCTTGCACCATGCCTTGAGTTAACAGGCGTTTAAATGGTTCGTCACAATTGATCAAACCCCGATCGCGCAAAACCTTGGTAAAGAACCGCGAATACAGTAAGTGCAAGATTGCGTGTTCGATGCCGCCGACATATTGGTCTACGGGCATCCAATCATTTGTCTTCGCCGTATCGAAGACTTTCTCTTGATTTTGAGCATCGGGATAGCGCAAGAAATACCACGAGGAATCGATAAAAGTATCCATCGTATCTGTTTCGCGCTTCGCCGCAGTGCCGCAACTCGGACAAGGAACGTTTACCCATTCTTCCATCTTTGCCAAGGGCGAACCTTTGCCCGTAAATTCTACATTTTCCGGCAACACTACGGGCAAATCAGATTGGGGTACGGGGACTGTTCCGCAGGTGGGACAGTGAATTACGGGAATCGGAGCGCCCCAATAACGCTGTCTGGAAATTAGCCAATCTCTCAAGCGATATTGCACTCGCGCTTTGCCATAACCTTCATTTTCGGCATATTCAATCACTGCTGCTTTGCCTTTAATTGAATCCATGCCGTTGAATTTTTCGGAATTAATCATAATTCCGGGTTCGGTGTAAGCTTCCGTCAGCGGAACTTCATCATCATCCACAATTACTAATTTAATTGTCAGTTGATATTGATTGGCAAATTTGAAATCTCGCGTGTCGTGGGCGGGTACTCCCATGACTGCGCCGGTGCCGTATTCGTATAGCACATAATCGGCAATCCAAATGGGAATTTCTTCGCCGTTGAAAGGATTGATTGCTTTGCCGCCTGTGGGGATGCCGCGCTTTGGTTTGTCTTCGGCTGTGCGATCGATCTCGCTTTGGGCGGCGACTTCTTTGATGAAGGTTTCTACGGCCGCTTTTCTGTCTGCGGTTGTCACGCGCTGAGTTAGTGGATGTTCCGGCGCTAAAACAAGGTAACTGACGCCGTAAACTGTATCGGGACGTGTGGTGAAAACGGCGATTTTTTCATCCATTCCGACAATCGGAAATTCTAAGTAAGCGCCGACTGATTTGCCGATCCAGTTGGCTTGCATTAATTTGACTCTTTCTGGCCAATCTGGCAATTTGTCTAAGTCGTTTAATAACTGTTCGGCGTAATCGGTAATTTTGAGGAACCACTGCCGCAATAATTTGCGCTCGACTTTGGCACCGGAACGCCAGGAACGACCTTCGTTATCTACTTGTTCGTTTGCTAAGACTGTTTGATCTATGGGGTCCCAATTAACTGCCGCTTCTTTTTGATAAGCTAATCCTGCTTCTAAAAATTGCAAGAAAATCCATTGAGTCCACCGATAATAATCGGGAGAACAAGTTGTAACTTCTTTTGTCCAATCAAATGAAATGCCCAAACGCTGAAATAAGCCTTTCATTTGGGCGATGTTTTGATAAGTCCATTGTGCAGGCGGAATTCCTCGCTCGATGGCTGCATTTTCTGCGGGCAAACCAAAAGCGTCCCATCCCATCGGATTCAATACCCGATAACCTTGCATTCGCTTGAGTCTGGCAATTACATCGATGATTGTGTAGTTGCGGACGTGGCCCATGTGCAGGTTTCCCGACGGGTAGGGGAACATGGATAAGGCATAAAATTTAGGCTTTCGGGTATCTTCTGGCATCTGGTCTAAGTTTTGCTCAGCCCATGTCTGCTGCCATTTTTCTTCTATGGATTGGGGGTTATATCTGGAATCCACAACAATTGCTCCGTGCAGGGTTTAGTAATGTTTGCTTCAGTATTTTTACACATTCAAGGGGCTTCGATTCTGATTTTTCTGAGCACCAAGGATTTTGGCTCAAATCTATGTATTATATAGTGTAGTATACGTGATTTTAGCTGGGGGGCGATCGACCAAATATCCCCGTTCGCCCTGAAAAGAATAAGACTTATGCACGGGTGGTCAGAAACGGGGTTTTTACGAGCATACTTCGTTACAGTCGGCCAAACGGCAAAAAACCCGGTTTCTTTGGTCTTGATGCGTAAGTCCTAAAAGAATAAATAACCCCAATTCCCAGAAACCAGATTTCTACGATCGACCGGGTTTCTTAGCATTTATTCCGGCTTAAATGCTATCGGGAGCGCATAGCAATGTACGTTTTAATTTGTCATCGGGTGGGGGCGGGTTTACCAGATTATTGGTTTTAGGCAATTATTGTTGGTGAAACCCGCCCCTTGTATCTTAAAAGAGTGAGCTAGCCGATCGCCACGTCATTGATTCGATCATACCGACAATCAGGCGATTGAGCCGACAATCAGGCGATTGAGCCGACAATCAGGCGATCATACCGATCATCAGGCGATCGTACCGATCATCAGGCGATTGAGCCGACAATCAGGCGATTGAGCCGACAATCAGGCGATTGAGCCGACAATCAGGCGATTGAGCCGACAATCAGGCGATCGTACCGATCATCAGGCGATCGTACCGATCATCAGGCGATCAAGCCGATCATCAGGCGATCGTACCGATCATCAGGCGATCAAGCCGATCATCAGGCGATCAAGCCGATCATCAGGCGATCGTACCG
>NZ_JAUBUG010000020.1:0-86944 GCF_036705345.1 Microcoleus sp. B3-D2 | reverse complement strand
CTGTAGGTTTTAGGTACACTTTCTAGGTTGAGATTGCGTGTAATTTCGTATTCCTGCTTGTATCTGACTAACGAAGCGGGCATCGGATAATCTTGCTTGAGAAATTTGAGAATTACCCGTTGGTTGTCTTGCTTTCTCAATCCTCGGTAAACTAAAGAATTGTTAGCTTCATGTATTTGGTTGGTAATCTCGTAACCCGCTAAGTTAATCATTTTTGCAGCCTCTTTTAAGAAGAAATACACATTTTTTTAGCACTTATCAATTTCTAAGTAGATGTATCCTCTAATATAAAGACTAGCCTGCACTTTAAGCAAAATTTAAATTCCCAATAAAAAAATATTTATTTTTACATTTCTTAAAAAAAATACAAATAAAGATTTATGTTAGGAGGGATCTCGCTCCACAGTTTCCTCCTAAAGCAGGCAGAACAGAGTGAAGGGATCTCGCCGTTGAGCTTCCTCGGAGATTTGGGCGTTGCATAATTATAGTATGAATAGGTGGAATCACCATGCAATAAAAGCCAGTGAAAATCAACCGACAGCCGTAAAAACCGTAATAAAAAAGGAAAACAGAAGCACATTTGTGTCAAATCTGGTTGTCAATTTATCGCTGATTATGAATCCCACGCCTGGTTACAGTGATACTGTGAAACCCCAAGGTATAAAAATGTATGTCAATGGTAGGAATTCTCGGACTATTAACGAATCAAGGGATCTCATCACATCACCCTAATAACTTGGGTAAGACTTGTGGGAAAACTCCGAGCCGATGCTTATCACCCCGAGGTCATTTCATATGAATTCCGGTCGCACTCCTTATGATTGTTGACTGTTGACTGTTGACTGTTGACTGTTGACGGGCGACTCGAAAAACTGAATGGTTGAGTGTTAAATGTTGACTCGATTTTATTATTCCGATGCACCCGGAAACGATATCAGAAGTCGGTGATATCGATGAATTACAGACTTATGTGAAAAAAAACCACCAAATCTCGCCGTGCACAGCCGTTGGCCACTTTCGTTCAGGAATTTTAGGATGCGTTTTATGAACTCATTATTTCGAGATATTTGATAGCGTTTCCGGTGGCATCGGAAACGATATAAGTCCTGAATACATTACCTAAAATTTCAGGAGGTTCCAGTTACTGCACTATTGATAGCTTGATTTAGCAACGCCTCTTTTTCCTTCTTCATTCAACATCTCCATTACCAAGGATTGCCAATCATTGTAAAGGCGGCCCAATAATAAGGATGCAAAAGCAGTCGATCGCCCCGCGCCGCAATTTCGGGAGGCAAAATTAGACTCATAGAAAGCCCATCGACTCGCAGCATCCCGTCTTGAATCCGCACGCGCCCCTGCAGCATCTCCAATTGCGCGCGCCGCAAAGCCTCCGCTTTAATCATCAAATTGCCACCGCGTCTGGGGGTTCGCAACTGCCGGTAAAACTCCGTCATCAGCCCCAAAGTCCCCTCATCGCTGACTTCCCACAAACTCGCCAAAGCCGATTTAGCACCGCTAGCTACCGCCAAACCCGCAAACCCCAACTCCGCCTCTTCGTCGCCCAAAGCGGTACTGCACGCGCTTAAAACTAACAGATTCACCGGCGGTTCATTCCACCGCAACTGTGGCATTTGATCGAGGCGCAATTTAGTATCCCACAACTGAATGTAAGAATTTTTCGGTTCCCCGGGCTGGAATTCGCTGTGAGTTGCTAAGTGAATGATGCCAAAAGGCCGATTTGCCCGCTGAGCTTGCAAATTTCCGAGAGTAAAATCTTGATTCAAAAATGATTTTCCCCGATCGGGCGGCGCGATCGACTCTAACTCCACCGGCACAGCCGGTAATGGCGCTTTATCTTCAAATACCGACGCCCCCATTGCCAAAATTTCATCATCCGCAATATTGTCGTAGCCGATATCAGTTAAACTCAGACTCGGCATCACGCTAATGCTGTATTTCTCAACTAAAAAGCCTTTGCCGTCGTGAAGGGCCGCAAACGGTACGCTCCGCAAACCTGCTGCTGGAATTACAATTAAATTGTCAATCTTTAAAGCTGCCAATTCTGCGGCAACTGGTGCAATTAACCAGCGATAAAGTTTTTGCGCCGTATCCAAATAACTAATGCTGCCTCTTTTTCGGGGATTAGTTATTTCGCTTTGCAGGGCGTCGGCTAGTTGCAACACCTGCCAGCGCGTTGTCGCCGGAATTAAAACGCGCTGGGGTTGAGCGTTAGCTGTTACTAACACTAATTCTAAATGCTCCCCATCAGGAACATCGGAAACTTCTTTGCCATCCGGCTGCAACCTCTGGGTCAACTTATTTTCTAAGGGATGAGGGGGCTGGGAGGCGAGGTTTGTTCTCGCAGGCAATAGATTAGATAAATCCTGACTTGCCACCAGTACAGAATCATTTTCTTTGGCGGCGCCTGCATCCGCTATGCTGACCCAATTCATATAAATAATGGCAGATTTTATCCCAGTAGTTTGTTCGTTTTTGCGAAGAGTTTCGTAAATAACCGACATATTACTAATCGGTCTTCTTGCGGGCAAGTCCAGATATTTTTCGTACTCGCGAGTAAAGGTTTGTTCAAATTCTAAAACTCCCGAACCTGCCGCATCTAATCTGCGAGAAGGAGCGAAAATATCCGGGCTAGTTGGGGAATGTTTGTATCTACTTGGCGATCGCAATTCTACTTCCATAGATGCAGGAAGTGACAGCGCAGGCTCGGGATTTACGGGGACTACTGGCACTACAGGCGGTGGGGCAATTGGTGCCGGAATTGGTGCCGGAATTGGTGCCGGAATTGGTGCCGGAATTGGTGCCGGAATTGGTGCCGGAGCAGAGGGGGGGCCCGGGGTAACTAGGGAAATCTGATTTGGTAAACTTCCTTGCGTGTAAGTTTGTCCAAAAGAAAAAGTGGGCAAAATGGCGTTTCCCCCGCCAGCATTAATGCTTCCCCGGGTTCCATTATCGATCGCGCCGCCAACTACAAACGGTCGATCGATACCGCCTCCGTGGCGAATTGCGACTGCTCCCGCCCGCGCACCTCCGGCAGTAGAAATACTGGAAAAATTGCCCGATATATCGTTGAAAACACTGTTCGAGCTAAACAAACCGAGGGTTGTCACATCAACGCTGCCGCCAGTGCCACCAGTGCCGCCTTGAGCGTTGATAAAGCCCAACTGAATGTTATCAGTCGCGCTCAGGGAAACGCCTCCGCCGTTGCCGTTTGAAGTGCTGCTGGAGTTGAGATCGAGAGCCGAAATGCCCGCTGAAGAGGTGACAGCAATATTTCCGCCGATCGTCCCCGAAGCGTTCAAAGCTCCCGCAGTTACAGGGCCGGCATTGCTTTGGAGAGCGATCGCGCCTCCTGTTCCCGCTGATGACGAGTCGATCGCACCCGCAGCAACAGTATTCCCCTCAACTCGAATCCTCCCACCGTTCAAGGTAATATTGCCAGTCCGAACCTCGCCGCTTGCTTGCAGGTTCACGCTGCCGCCATCCGTCCTTAAATTACCCTCTAAGAGGACATTTGCTGCCTTGATATCGGCTCCCAAAGCGGCCGTGCTGTCCCCTCCGAAGGTAACAGAATCTCGCGCGTTAACGCTCAAACTGCGCGCTGTAATTGTGGAAGTAGCCGTCACGCTAGCAGCATCAGCCGAGAGCAGGCCCAACCTCTGATTTTGACCGACTAGGCCGTCAAAAGTAATGTTGCCGCCAGCGCGCAGCGTCAAATTATTTGCGCGGCCCGGCGTGCTGTCGAGGGTATTGGCAAAAGCAATATTGCCGGTAGTGGCCGCTAGGGTGGCGGTGCGATCGACTGTGACGTTACTATTGAAATTCATGTCGCCAGATGTCGCAATATTGCCCGAAACCTCGGTACTGCCGGCGTGGACGTACAAACTCGCCAGCGGTGCAGCTTGACCGACTGTAGCGCCGAACAGCACTCGCTGAGCGTCAAGTCTCAGGGCGCGAGATCCGTCTAGGCTACCGGAGAACAGAATGTTGCCCCTAGCTTCAGTGCTCAAAGCCACGTCAGCATTGAGGGATGCGTTTCCTGTAAAAGTGAGATCGCCGCCGGATGTCGCAATGTTGGCTTTGAGATCGGTTTGAGGCGCGTCGAGAGTCAAGCTAGCGCTGCCACTTGTTCTCAGGGGATTGTCGATCGCGATCGAGCTGCCTTGAAGTGTCAGCGGGCTGTTGAAGGTAATGGGTGCGACGATCGCGATCGACGAGCTGCTACCGTTTTCGCGCCCGATCGCGATCGAGCCGAAACCCCCCGCCAAAGCGCCGAGATCCCTTGCCGTCAAGTCTAAAATGCCCAAAATATCGCCGGTGCCACCGATCCGAATTGCTCGGCTGTCGTTGGGTTGCAAGCGAATTGTTCCCCCCGCACTGCTGACAGAATTGCTGCCGCCCCTCAAGTCAATGCCGTTAGCAGTGAGAGCGATATTGCCACCGTTAGCATTAAGTCCGCCCAGAGAGATGCTGCTGGCGAAAATGTTGATGTTGCCACCTTGAGTCTCGATTAAATCCTTGGGGTCATTGACAAAAAACACTCCGCCCGATCTAAATGTTACGGTGTCTCCCGTTCTCGCTTGCAGCGAAAGTTTGTTATCGGGCAAGTCTTGGAGGGTGATGTAGCCCGGGGTTTCTAGAACCACGTTGCTGCCGGCCGCCATCTGTTCCAACTGCACTTCTGAGATCGATGTTTCATTAGGTTCTGGTGCCGCTTCGAGTCCGCCACCGGTTGATGGCGCGCTGGTGTCGCCGTTACCGCTGACGATCGTAATATTTGCCGGATCGAGCCACAAATTGCCGATCGCACCGTTAGTCGCGCGGGTATCGACCTCTCCTTGGAAAGTTAAAGCATTTTTGCCCGAAACTTCGACTCTGCCGCCGTTACCTGCGGCGAGACCCCCGCGAGCACTAATATTGCCGAAGAAGCGAGTTGTATTGTCTGACCAAATTACCGCAGTGCCGCCATTGCCGCGGTCGATCGCGTTGGCTGCGATCGTAGAATCAGGACTAACATAAGTTACCAGTGCGTTCGGCACTGGTTCGATCCCCCGGAAACCGCCTCCGACACGCACAGTACCTCCGCCGTTCGTCCCGGAAGCATTGATATTTGCGCCGAAGAGTCCAACTTTTTCCCCTAAAATATTGACTGTGCCGCCAGCATTCCCAGAAGGAGCAAATACATTTAAAGAACCCGAGACGATCGCACTTCCCGGAACTGCCGCCACTGTTTGGCCGCCCGTCAGTACCAATTGACCTTGTTCGTTAGTCGTTAAACCTGTGGCTGACGCTACGCCGGGCCCCGTGAGCAACTGAGGCAAAGAAACTGGGGCGATAGCCGATTTTTCTGACTGCCCAGACGGAGTAATTTCTAAACTCAATAAATTGCCGGTTTGACTGATGCGGACTGCATTTTGTCCTGCAACAGCAGCCACAGTAATTTGACCGTTGGGAGCGGATAATTGTCCTGTATTAATAACGGTGCCACCGAGCAAAGTTAAACTTTGCCCGCTGCCAACTGCCAAGTTCCCCGCATTGACAATTGCACCCACTTGTGAATTATTAAAATTAAATTGATTGGGATTCCCCAGTAAAGCTTTGTAATCATTAATTCCTGCCGAATTGAACCAGCTATCGCCGAAACCAATGCCTGTAGCAGTTGTCGCCAAAAACGACCCCGGCACGTTTAATCTAGCATTTTGACCGAAGACAATTCCGGCAGGATTCATTAAGAATAAATTCGAGTTGCCACCGCTTACAGAAATCAGACCGTTAATTACGGAAACATTGTCGCCGGAAATCCGCCCTAAAATATTTTGAATATTTGGATTAGTTAGAAAATTAGCTATTTGACCTTCGCTGAGATTAAATTGGCTGAAGCTGTGAAAAAGATTGGCGCCGTTTCCTGACAGTTGCCCGCCGCTAATGTCTGTACGATTTTGCTCGGACTTAACAACAGTATTCGTGCCGTCAGTAGCAGGAACTACAGGTTGCGATCGCACTGCTAGCGGTAGCAGCCCAAAACCTAATGTCAAAATTAGAGCAGAACGAAAATAGGTCATTAGAGGAAGCTATTAGTCATTAGTCATTATTCATTAGTCATTAAGTAGATCGGCACAAAAAAGCAATAATATCTTGGCGGGGCGGGTGGAGCCAGTATCTTTACTTGTAAGCAGTTTATTGCGGCACTCACCCACCCTCCCGTGTAATGTTTATGTGTAACCACCTACTTAGTCATTAGTCATGAGTCCCAGGAAACAAGGAAAAGCCACTTTCCCATTACCAATTACCAATTCCCGATTACAAATTCTCCATTACCAATTCTAATCTCTTCTCGTTTTGATTTTTTTTGAGCTGTAATGTTCCGCCAAAGTGCCAATAAACTTAAAAAGGTCGATCGAACACCGCCACCGCCGGGGATCGATCGCACTCCCAAACCATCCGTTGCCAGAATGTCGGAAAATTAAGGCAAATTTTGTATTTATCTGTCGCCAGTGTATTGACAAAATCCCCCCAGAGTCCTATGATTGGAGCACTGATTTGGTGGGACAGCAAAAACCCACACCATAACTGGCTCCTCTAATAAAGTTAAAAACAAAATATTGATGCTTTTAGAGACCAACCATGCAAACCCCAGCTTTCCCATTTCTAACTGAACAAATAGTAGAGCGGATATTTTCGTCAGGCGAACTGACTCGGGATGACAGACAGCGAATTCAGTCAATGCTCTTAAATGAGTCGATCGGCGAAAATGAATTGAGCTTAATTGAAAAAGTGATGGAAGGCGTAGTCAAGGGAATACTTGACGTGATGAATTAGTTGATAACTGGCGCTAACATATCTAAATGTAGGGTGCGCCGAGGCGCACCTTAGCCTAATTTTAAATAAAATCGAAAAGCGAAAAGGGAAAATTCTGTCACCGTTCTAAAAATCATCATCCGGGCCGTCATCCGGGCTGTCATCGGAACTCTGATCGCGACGCACAAGTTCAGAAGGAGGCCTATCGTTACTCCAGGCCCACCACACGCCATCGCACTGGCAGCGGTAAAATTCTTGCCACTTGCGGCGGTTGAACTCGGTGTATACTGGCGATCGGCGATTAATCCAGACCTCAGCGGCATCAGTGCAGCTAGCGCCGCACTTGGGACAGCAAAACTCATTAGCGTGAACCGCCGTCGCAGTCCATTCAGGAGGATGTGGAGCAAAAGCTTCCATGTGTTAGAGTTTCTATCTAAACTGCTGGTAATTACGGCAAATCAAGGCTTGCTAAAGATCCGCAGAGTTCGGAATGACCTAAGCAATGACATAAGTACGCTGTTGAGTGCGTAATTCATCGGCCCGTTATTTTTTTTAGTATTTGCCGTCAGATGAATAGTATAACTGATGTGATGCAAACCGTTGATCGGCATTCTCAAGTATTTCAAGGACTAAGCTTATGTCAATCTACAATCTTATCTCGTTTCTGGGCATTTTTGGCTTATGTGCGATCGCCTGGATTTTTTCAGAAAACCGACAGTCCAAGTATATTCCCTGGCGCGTCATCATCTGGGGCATTGGACTGCAATTAGTCTTAGGATTTTTAGTATTCCTCTTCCCCCCAACTCGCATCGCCCTAGAGTGGTTTACTGGCTTACTGGATGGAGTATTCACCGCTGCTGACGCTGGAGCGAGATTTGTATTCGGGAGCAATGTTGTACCGATACCTGGTAAACCTCCGGCAGTTAATTTAGGATATATTTTTGCCTTTAGAGCTTTACCGACAGTCATCTTTTTTTCTGGCCTCATGGCCTTGCTATACAACATCGGCGTGATTCAAATTATCACCGAACTTTTTGCCAAAATCTTTTATACGACAATGCGGTTGAGCGGCGCAGAAGCCCTCAGCGGTGCGGCTAATATTTTTGTAGGAATTGAAGCGGCAATTGTCGTCAAGCCTTATTTGCCGAAAATGACTCGTTCGGAACTTTGTGCAATCCTCTCTTGCTGTTTTGGGACGGCCGCTTCTTCAACTTTAGCAATTTACGTTAGTTTTCTAAAGCCAGTTTTTCCCAATATTTTAGGGCATTTAGTTTCCGCCTCAATTATCGCAATTCCTGCTTGTTTTGTTCTCTCCAAAATCTTAGTACCAGAAACAGGCGTGCCCCTGACAATGGGCGGCATTCCCAAGGAAGAACCGAAGCCTCAAGGCCGCGAGTTTGTGGGCGAAGAAATTTCGGACACGGAGCGCGAAGAATTCAAACAAGAGACTGTTGGGGGAGAACCCATCGAACGAGTTAGCCCTTTGGATGCAGCGATTATTGGTGCATTGGACGGTGTAAAAATGGCAGTGGCAATTGCCGCTGTTTTGATTTTAATCTTAGGCTTAGTTTCCTTAATTAATCAATTCTTTGGCTGGCTGGCAATTTTGCCAGGCCCAATTGGTGACTTGTTCAAAGTTGTCACCTTAGCCAACATTATGGGAGTCTTATTTTATCCCCTGACGCTATTAACAGGAGTTCCCTTAGAGGACTCTTGGCAAGCGTCAGTAATTATCGGTCGCAGGTTGTTAGAAACGGCGATTCCTCCCTATCAAACTCTAGCAGAAGCATCGGCAAACAAACTGGTGAGCGATCGTACAGTTTTAATTGTCAGTTACGCCCTTTCCGGCTTCGCCCACTTAGCCTCCGTCGGCATATTTGTCGGTGGCACAATCGCCCTAATTCCATCCCGCCGCAAAGACATTTCCGAACTCGGTTGGAAAGCATTATTTGTCGGCACTTTAGCGACAATGATGATCGCTTGCATCGCGGGCACCTTCGACACCGGAGACGCCAGCATTTTAGGCGCTAAGACAGCCCCGGCGGCCCCATTAACAGCCCCTGATTCTCCAAAACCGCTATCCTCCCCAGCCGCGAATTCAAAGCCGTCAGTTGCCCCAACAATTCCCAGTCCGAAGCCTTCGCCCAACCCCGAAAAAGCGGCTCCGAAAGCTCAAAAATCTCCATCTCCCGAATCCAAGAAAAACCCTTAATTATCTTCTAAGAACTCGTAGGGGCTGGTTTTTCCAACAATATTTAACTCCCGTCAAAAATCTACAGAAACCCGCCCCCAAACAACCAATAACCTACATCAACTTTGATTGGGATCAAATCAGTTATGGACGCACTCTGACCCAAGAAACCGGGTTTTTCACCAAATCTGTGGCTGTAACGAATTATTCTCGCAAAAAACCCGGTTTCTGGCTACCCGTGCATAAGTCCTAAGATTGTCAATTATCGACAAATATTGTATGTATAGGAATCCTAAATGAGTCGTAAATTTTTTACCCCACCCCAACCCTCCCCTTACTAAGGGGAGGGAGTAAGAAATTCACAAATGATGCGAGGATTGCTATAAAACTAGCGATTGGGTGGGGGCGGGTTTACGAGATTGTAGGTTTTAGGCAATTATTGTCGGTGAAACCCGCCCCTACAAGCCCCTGATAGATATTATTGTTTTTTATGCAGATGCAATTACCCCTTACCAATTATCAATTACCCTAAAATTTATGAATCCCGAACCAGAAATTCGCCGCCTGTTAGATGTGATGCCCGCTTCCGGCCGCATGATGTGTAAAATTATTAATAAGCCACAACAATCAACGGTAATTGACTGCGATTTTCCTTTGCCTTGGAATCAATCTCGCCCGATTTATATTAATTTTGATTTGTGGCGGCTGCTATCTAAGCCGGAGCGGGATTTACTGCTATTGCGGAATGTCAGTTTTCTGTGCAGTTTTAAGTGGTTTAAACCGGATATTTATCAAGGTGCGGCTCTGGCGGGAATTGTCGGGACTGTTGTAGAATTGTTGCAGGGAGATGCGATCGGCACTGCGATCGCGGGCGGTTTGACGGGACTCGCCATGACTCGAATTTGGCGCGACAACCGCAGTTCCCAAGTAGAGTTAGATGCTGACGAGGGGGCGATTAGAGTAGCGGGAAGGCGTGGTTACAACGAAGCGGAAGCTGCCGGACATTTGCTTGGGGCGATCGAGGCTGTGGCGCAAATTGAAGGGCGCAGTTTGGATTTTAATGAGTTGATTCGGTGTCAAAACTTAAAGGCAATATCGGGTATTTCGGCGGTGGGCGTACCCGATAGTGTCAGGCAAGATTAGAAAATACTATTTCACAAACAATCCTGTGTTCCGCAGCCAAAGGACACAACAGTGTTGTGTCCCTACTATCCAGGCGCTATATCTGCTACTCAACTCTTTCCCTGACAATCCGAATACTCTCCCATGCTGGTATCCGACCCGCTTGCCGCTCATCTAGTAATACCAAGTAAACATAAAGTGGGTAGATTTCATTGAGACTCTCTAGATACTTACGGCTAATAGCTTCACTTTCTTGACCGCTTAACTCAATTGTATTGAGCGCCTCTTTATTTTTGGAGATTGCCTGATAAGCTGCTGACAAGAAATGATACATAACAATAACCGGAAGCAGAGGGAAGTATAAAAGTAGGAAATCACTAGCTTTGCCCGCTCCAATTGCTTTAAATTGACCTTCGAGGTCGCGATTGAGGTCGAGGTTGAAGTCGCGGTTGAGGTCGCGGTTGAGGACGCGGTTGAGGTCGAGGTTGAGGACGCGGTTGAGGTCGAGGTTGAGGACGCGGTTGAGGTCGAGGTAGAGGTCGCGGTAGAGGTCGAGGTTGAGGACGCGGTTGATGTCGCGGTAGAGGTCGAGGTTGAGGTCGCCGTTGATGTCGCGGTAGGGGTCGCGGTAGGGGTCGCGGTAGGGGTCGCGGTAGAGGACGCGGTAGAGGACGCGGTAGAGGTCGCGATTGCCGTGGAGGTAGAGGTCGAGGTAGAGGTCGTGGTTGAGGTCGCGGTTGAGGACGCGGTTGAGGTCGCGGTTGAGGACGCGGTAGAGGTCGCCGTTGAGGACGCGGTTGCCCTGGAGGTCGAGGTCGAGGTCGAGGTCGCGGTTGAGGTCGAGGTTGAGCTTGAGAACCAAAACCTCAGCTAATTTCTGTCCCCAAGTTTGCTTCTGTCCTGTTTCTATTCCTGCAATGATTCGCTGTTCTCCATCAAAACACCAGCACCCTACTTGTTTTTCTGGGACTGGATGCTCCTTTACTTCAGCTAAAGTTGGCAGTCTATATTTAAATATTGGTGCAGATTGCTGCTGAGTTAACCATTCACAAAACTCCTTTGCATCGATCGACCTTACTCCAGTAATGGGTTTTTTAGCATCTCCTGGCGGAAATCTGTAACTTTTCCAATGGTCAGGTTGTCGATGTGCACCCGCTTTCAGCTTCTCATCAATAAAAAGCTGATATTCCGCGCAGGTGATGTAACTCATGTCAATTTGGACATTCTCATCAATTCGTAACAGCATTATTTCAATCGCCTCGATAACTGTACCTGTGCTGCTAATTTAGCAATTTCTGGGTCTGTCGAATTCAAACCTTGCTCTAAAATTTGCTCCAGTTGTTGCCGAACGTCTCGATTTACACTCAACCCCTCGTCCAAACAATCATAGGCGAGTGCCATTACCTCAACGGACGGAGATGGCATCGCCAACACTGTACGAATCAGATTGCTAGCATTACTCTGCGCTGCATAAAGACGGATAGTTTCCTCCCACCAAGATTGATTAATATTTCCGATTAACAAATTCTCTTGGTTCGATTTTTTAATCTCAACCGCTGCTAAATATTCCTGGAAACTCAAGTGAGCAAATTCATAAACGCCTACTTCTTTTTCCACTAACAACCCACTCACCTCCCGAACTTGCTGAATAAATTCCTCTGGATTCGCCCCACTGCCTGCTACATCTGCCAACTTGTCTTTAATCAGATTAATTCCATCGGATAGCTTGAACTCACGAGTTTTCTGCTGCATTAATTCAAATGCCAGCACTTGCAGCACAGATTGCTTTTGCGTCGCTGTTAGCGCCTCCGCCATATTTTTAGCTCTTTGTCGCCTTTCTAGTAAAACCTGGCAAATTTCTTTGTAAAGTTCTACCCGTTTTCCGGGCAAGGCGCTACCGCGACGGTGAACTGTGGCAATCATTGTTAGCAGCAAAGGATTCACCGCCATGTCCGCCAGAGGTTTGCTATTCTTTATCCGCTTAATTAAATCATCAGCTTGTTGTTTAGCGTCTGCCCGCACTCGCGCATCATCTTGTCCAGCGTGACTTTTCACCTCTGTTTCCAAATACCAGCTACGAATAAACAGTTGCGTCTGTTTCAGGCTAAATGGTTGCACTTCTAAGACAGTCACATCTTGTTGCAACCGCGCAGTTTTATAGCCCACAGGTCGAGAGGTTAAGATAAAAGCCGTATCCGGGTATGTCTGCATCTGTTGGTCTACCCAACTACTTACTTGCTGGCGCTGGGTTTCATCTGCCACTTCATCCAATCCATCTAACATTACCAAACATTTGTTTTGACGTATTTTTTCGGCAAACCAGTTAGGCGGTGGATTCTCCAGGTGAAAGTTTTGCTGCTGCTGCTGTACCTGCTGAGTAATTAAGTCTGCCAGAGTGAGTTGATTATTATTCACAATTTCCTGACGCACATCTCGGAGATACAACAATATCGGAATCAGTTTCGGCGCTTTCGGATGCTCTTTCCGCTGTTGCTTTGTGGCATAAGTCTGCGTTAAATATCTCAAAAGGGTAGTTTTCCCGGAACCGGGTGCGCCCAAAACTGCCATGCGCCGAAATTCCGGATGCTTATCTATTGCTGCTAAAAACTTCCAAATTTGTGTTTCATTTGAGTTATTTGTTTCATTCTTGCGTGGCTGAACCATTTCGGGCTTTATATTCGCTGCCTCTGTTGCAACAATTTTGAGAGACACAAATACCTTTTGCAAATTCAGGGGTCGATCTTGATCCAATCCCTGTGTTTGATAATATCGACAGATATAAGTCAAACCCTTGTAATATTGCCGCTGGAAAGGTGAGGTTAAATTTTCGATTTTCTTCCAAATCCCGTCTGCAAAACTATCTGCAAGTTGCTGTCTCTTTGCCCTAAACTTCGGTGCAAGTTGGTTAGTAACTGGGATGAGAAACTTGATGGCATGGATAAACAACATCAAAATTACAGTCACAACCAAAGCCAAAAACGCTGCTGGCCATTCGCCTCTCAGTATGAAATACAACATTACCGCCAGTCCCAAACCGGGCGCCAACCATACCAACCTGTTCTGCCATTGTCTCGGTAAAAGCAGTACAGGGGGGAGCACAGTCCCCAAACCAAACAGAAGGAGAGATGTATAAAAAACTGCTGAGTTGAATTCGGCGGCTAGGTGGTTCCCCTTCAAGAGTCCGAAAAGGATGCCACCTCCCAGCAAAGGTAAAAAACCAAGAACCCAATTTTGATTTGCAGGCGTTGCACTCGGCTGAGACTGACTGGATATAGCACCGAGGATAAAAAGTGCCAATAGACACCCTACTGTCAGTAAGATTATTATAGGGTCTTCAATTTTTAAGTCCTGTTTACCGGGCAGTTGGTTGATCAGCCAACCCAAGAAACCATTACTGAGTATCAATAGCAATGGTAGCAGCCAATTTTGTATAAATCTGGACATAAGCGATCGCATTTAAAAGCCTGTTGTTTCCCAGTTTAGGCGATCGTAGCGAGCGATCGTTCGCAATAGATGTTATTTATTGCTCATGTGCGATCTTTCCGAAGTAGATTTGTCGATCGCCCGACCCATCCCCTAAGACTTACCTATGACCTAGAACAATGATAAACTTGATATTCATACCCATCCACCGCAGGCAACTCGCCTGATTCAACCTGACATTTTTGTGCTTCTAGATTGACAGGTGCGCGAAAATTAACTAACCACAAATCCAGCGGACGTTCTAATTGACTGAGTGTTTTGTCAAGTGTCCCTGCCGCTATTTCCGGCCCATCCCTTCTCTGATTAGCCAAAAGAAATAGCGGAGAATCAAAGGCTTTAACTTCTTCTTTCTTCCTAACAGCCGTTACATCCCCTACAAAATCCGTTGCCGAACTTCTTTCCCATTCCCACCCTATCCCCATCAACTCTCCTATTTCTACATGAGTCTTTTGAGTAGTGGCAATTAACACGGGAACTTTCGATACTTGGCTGATAATCGGAATTAAAAGGTCTGGTTTGTAATATTTGCGATAGCCGAGATTGGAATTTACTGTGACACCGCTAAAAAAACCCATTGCTAAAATTAGCACCACTGCTTTTTTGCCCGGAACTTCGATCGCCCGTAAATTAAACCATTGACTTTTTGCTCTAGGTGTGTTAAAAATAACCGCCAAGATTGCTCCTAAAAGCAATATCACCCCCGGAAAGTAGACGAAATTGTATCGAGCCCCGCGAGTTAGGTCAATCCCTAAAATATATGCAAAACTGAAAAATAGGAAAATTGAGCCTATCACAAATCCGCCGAAAATAACAGTACCTAAACGACTATCGGGCGTTGTTAAGCACTTTTTAAGGGCGCTAAACAGGATGGGAAGCACCAATATAAAAAATATTGTCATTACGATCGCCGATGCAACTACTACTGCCAAATTTTGCGATTCCACCGGCAGCAGAGACATGACAGTGATCCATCCAGCTAAAGCTTGAAAAATCGGCGCGATCCAATCTAAGAATGTGCGATCGCCGCTGACAATCCAATTAGTTAGTTCGCTGCCGTATTTATTCGACCAAAATACCGGCAGCCAAACTAAACCGCCTGCTAAAGTGCCCATCGCTACTGCGAAAAGCCGCCACAGAATTTGAAATTGCCAAATATTAGGCTGCTGGCTGTTGTCAATTGGCAATTTTCCATGAAACTGCTGCCAGATTACAGCAATTAATGCTATTGCTTCCGCACACAAAGTCAGTGCAAAAAAGTAGTGCACCGCAATTCCCAAACAGTTAACAACTACCCAAAGCAGCACCGCCCAAATAGGCAGGGGAGCGCGCTGTTGCAGCTTTTTTGCAGCTAATGCTAGGCAAAAAAGAGAGGCAATAACTAATAAGATTCCTAAAGTGTAATGGCGAGCTTCTTGAGCGAGATAAATGCCGTAGGGAGAAACTGCCATCATCGCGGCGGCACATTGACCGACTAAACGAGAACTAAAAGCAAATTTGCCCAAAAAGTAGATAGCTGGAACTGAAATTACCCCCAATAAAGCAGGAAGAGCTCGCCCAATCCAAACTAAACTATCCTCTGAAGGCCCAAACAGTCGCATCCACCAGTGGGCGAGCATAAAATACACTGGTGGATGATTGCTTTCTAGCAGCAAATGGTTTAAGACATCTGCAATCCCAGCACCGGGGCGCAATTGTAGCGGTTCTAATAATGTAGAAAGATCGATCGCGCGATCGATCGTCACCCCTCGAAAACTGTTGCCCAAACTAAACACTAGAGTGGAAAACTCATCCGTCCACAGCGGTTTCAAGTCCAAATTGGCAAAGCGCAAAATAAAGGCGATCGCCGTCCACAGAAATAGTAACAACAGTTGTTTGTTCTTAAGCATTAATTTAGTCAGCAGTCAGTTGTCAGTTGTCAGTTGTCAATTGTCATCACTCAACGCCGTCAACAGTCAACAGTCAACAGTCAACAGTCAACAATTCCCCATTACCTACTTCACGTCTGTCACCCGCCAACTCAGCTTCATATTGATCCAGAAATTCCACAGAGTCACAGTCGCGATCGCAATTAAGTTAGCCAAATATTTATTCATTCCCAAAACATTAAACAGCAAATTAACCAGCAGCACATTCAAAATCAAACCCATCAAGCAAATCGTATTAAATTTCAACAGGCGTTTCAATCGCTGGCGCGATCCGGGCTGCCGCTTAGAAATATCCCCAAAAGTCCACAAATCATTCCACAAAAAGTTACTGATAATTGCCAATTCACCAGCAACGATCAGACTGCGAGTCAGCCCCAAACCGAGGATATCGAACAGGACATACAAAACCCCCATATTCACAAACACGCCGCTGAAACCCACGATGCCAAACCGCAGAAACTTACCCATCGGCCACCGGGCAAACCGCAACCTCAGCAAATGTTGCAAATACTCAATATACTGTTTCCAAGTAACTTTGCTATCACCTTCTTGCCGCTCCTGAAACACGTAACCAACTTCTCCAATCCAGCGGATATCCCCCCTGCCGAGGACTTCAATCAATATTTTGTAACCAGCAGGATTCATGGTTTTGCCCGCAATGCAAGTGCGACGCACCATAAAATAGCCGCTCATCGGATCGGAAACTCGGCCCACGACTCCCGGCAGGATCACCAACCCCAGAGTTTGAGCGCCCCGCGATAAAAATCGCCTGACAACGCTCCAGTCGCTCACACCACCCTCGCCAACGTGACGACTCGCAGCAGCTAAATCTGCTCCCCGCTGAATTTCTGCTAAAAGCTGCAATAGCGTCTCCGGGGGATGCTGCAAGTCGGCATCGATGACGCCCAAAACCTCGCCCCGAGCGGCCTGCCACCCGCGAATTACCGCTGTGGAAAGTCCCCGCTCGTCTTCCCGGCGCATCACCCGCAATTGCGGATATTCCGGTGTCAGGGACAGGGCGACTTCCCAGGTGCGATCGGGACTGTCGTCATCGACTACAATTAATTCGTAGTTGCCGGGAAGGATACCATCGAGCAATTGGCTCAATTTTTCCACAATACTCTGGATATTCGTGCGCTCGTTGTAGGTGGGAATTACCAGGGAAAAATAAATTGGCGGTGTGCGTGCGTGTACAAAAGTTGAACCGAAAGTCTGTATAGCAGGAATCTGCAAAGACCCCGACGGCACTGGCAAGACCTGATTTGGTTGGTAGCTGCCCATAATTTGAGTGTTCAGAAAGTCAAGAATATTTTGCTAGCACTTGAGATTGTAAAATATCGTTCCTCCATAATTGATTAGTTAAGATATAAAAATGTCTTAATTCTAGTTAGTAATTCTGTAACTGAGTTAAAAAGAAAACTGTGGATGCAATTCTCGATCGAGCTTTACAAGGTTATAACATCTCTTCCGCAGAGGCCTTGGTACTTTTGCAGCAAAGAGATCCAGATGCGCGAGCATCTATTCAAACAACCGCTGATTTGCTCCGCCGCCGACAATCAGGGGATACTGTCACCTACGTTATCAATCGGAATATTAACTTTACTAACATTTGCGAGCAGCATTGCAGTTTTTGTGCATTCCGCCGCGACGAGGGAGATGAGGGCGCTTTTTGGTTAGATGCAGCTCAAATTCAGGAAAAGGCAACTGATGCAGTGCAGCGGGGTGCAACGGAAATTTGTATGCAGGGCGGCTTAAATCTTCAAGCTAAGCTCAACGGCGCATTTTTACCTTATTATCTGCAATTGGTGAAAACTATTAAGGATAAGTTTCCTCAGTTGCACTTGCACGCTTTTTCGCCGCAAGAAATAGAATTTATTTCCAGAGGAGATAATCTTAGTTTCAGCTATGTAATTTCGGCTTTGCAGGATGCGGGAGTCGGTTCGATGCCGGGAACCGCTGCGGAAGTTCTCGACGATTCTGTGCGACGGGTGATTTGCCCGGAAAAACTAAATTCGGCAACTTGGCTGGAAATTGTGGGAACTGCTCACCGTCTGGGTTTGCCGACAACGAGTACGATGCTTTGCGGGCATATTGAGACGGCCCAACAGCAGGTTTTGCATTTAGAAAAAGTACGATCGCTCCAACAAACTGCGATCGACCAAAACTATGGGGCACGCATTACAGAATTTATTTTACTACCATTTGTCGGACAGGAAGCACCGGCACCTTTGCGGAGTCGAGTCGGTCGCGACCAACCAGTTTTAGCAGATACATTGTTACTCACCGCTGTATCGAGAATCTTCTTAGGCAATTTGATTTCCAATCACCAGCCGAGTTGGGTAAAATTAGGTTTAGATGGAGCTACTGAAGCGCTGAAATGGGGCTGCAACGACATCGGCGGTACATTGATGGAAGAGCACATTACAACGATGGCCGGTGCGGTTGGCGGTAGTTGTCAATCTGTCGAAGATTTGCAAAATGCGATTAGTTCTTTGGGGCGGAGTTATCAGCAAAGAGATACAATTTATCGACCTTTAGGGGTTGACAATTTGGCAGTAAGTGTGTGATTTTTTGGATGCGAAGTGCGAAGTGCGTAACGCATCCTAGGAGTTTAGCCGTTAGCGAAGCCCTCGGAGAGGATCGCACTTTCAAATTCTTCTAGCGCTTGACAACTTCCTACCTGTAAAGCACGTTCTACCCCAGTGGGGATAAGTTGTGCGATCGCGATTTCTGGAAAATTCGGACTAATATCGGATTCTACATACTCTCCATCTTGCAGCAAATAAATCAGAAGTCTGCCGCTGTCATAAACCCATACTTCTGGAACTCCAATAATTTTATAGGCATCGATCTTAGTTTTAGAAGTAACATCCGTCTCAATTGCCAAATCGGGCGGCGGATCGTCCGGTAAAAGTCGGCGGCGGCCAATCATCCGCTGATAATTTAGAATATAAAAGCAAGCATCAGGTTCAACTCCTGCTGCACCTTCCCGTTTGAACGTAGTAGAACCAAAGGGTTCATATCTTCTGCCCGCAGACTTGAGTAATTTTTTTACCATATCGGAAATTAAATCTTTCGGAATTTCCCGATCTAGTAAGGGAACCATCATTTCTAAGGTACTGTTGCTGTAGGCAATTCTGGTTCTTCGTTTTTCCCCTAATTCCTGCAAAATCGACTCGAATTCCAGCCAACTTATATTGGGAATAGTTACGACACTACCGGGAGAAAGCGTTATTTGGCTAACGGGTTTTAGGACGGGGGTGATAACAATCATAAGCTGAATTGCGAGCTAGTTGTTAAGTTTGTGTTAAGGGCAGGCAGGATGCCTACCCCACAAGAGTTTTTGGATATATCTGTTGAGTTTAGCACGGGCAACGAGAAGAGATTCGCGATCGCACTTTTGACTCAATTCTAGAAACATCGATCGCACATTTATGGCTTCATTGCAGCCGGATTAATTTGACTAACAAACTCATGATTTCTCCCTGATCGGGTGTAATAATGATGCGATTGTCGGGAATGGCGATCGGATGAGTCCAACGAACAGCTTCCTCGTAGCGCAATGCGTGCAGTTGGTGGATAGTTCGGCGTACCCCCAGCGGCGAACCGATGATCACGTGACGGACTGCTTCGCGATCGCCCTCAAAGGTTTGGTTGGTTAAAACATTGGGCGATGTTTGGTTCGATGATGAATCTTGCAACATAGCTTTGACTAATAATTTTGGATAGGTTTGATGCTTTGTAACGGTAAAACCGCGTACAATGACAGATTGAAGAAAAGACAACAATTCCCCTACAGCACAATTTGTTTACACAATACTATCTGATGTTTCTGTATTGGCCTAGAGCCAATCAATTTAGGGTTAGGGTCAATCCATTTACGGTTATAGTCAATCAATTTAGGGTTAGGGTCAATCCATTTAGGGTCAGTATCAATTAGCTTATGGAAATGTTTTAAAAATCTGATGGGAAGTGATTGAAAATTTAAACAAACTCATGCAACGTTTTGAAAAAAAAAGGAATGTGAGACTTAACATCGCCACTTTGCTCTGAATAAAATCTCCCAATTTCTAACGAGAGTTGCTCTCTAAATACCCAATCTTCCCGGCTAAAGTCACGAAATGGCTTAATTTGATGCCAATAATCTTTAGCTTTTTTAATGGTCAGCAAAACAGCGATCGACTGATTCCTATGCGTTTCATCTACAGCATTTTGAAACCGCTCTTTCCACGAAGCCTGAAATGCTTGAACTTCAGTACAATCCAATCCCGAACAGTAACTAATGCGATCGAAGGCTCTCTGTAGGTTGTTCTGTAAATCCAAGTCGCTACAAATTGCATCAGCCATATCCAGATAAATATTTGCGAGTACCGCAGGATTCCCCTGATAAATCGGCTTGTTACAACAATTGTCAAATATTGGTTGAAGTTCAGGTGTCAGAAAATATGCTTCTTTATGAATCAAACCTGTAATCCAGATCCGGTGCTGTGCTGCATTTTGCTCTTTCACCTGCGATTTTTCGTAAAGATTGCGAAAAATTGCTTCTGTATCTATAAAAATATAATTGTCGATCGTTTGCAGTTGCAAGTCTAAATCTATCATTGCAAAAAGTCGATCGGGATCTAAATATGAATTAGTGGTATCCTTTTCGTGTAATATTGAAAGAGTAGAGTAGGTGTTTAATACATCTTTGCGATCGCCACAGTTGAAAAATTCCGGTCGCTTCTGTCTCCACCATGTTGGAACGCAAGCCTTATAAAAGTTGGCATCAGGCATTTGATCCATTGCTTTATAAGCTTGAGGTGACTCTCTCCCCTGCGTCTTCCGAATATCACCTTCGCACAATACCACAATTTTGTTTTTAATTCTGGGAGATTGAAGAATGGCCTCGCAATGTTTTTTTAGCTGTTCTGGATTAAGACTCATTTCTAATATTAGATTCTTGTTTAATCAGTTTTGGCTCAATTTCTTTAACGTGAGCTGGTGTCAAAGCTTCACACAATGCGTAGGAGTGAGTTGCCAGAATATATTGATTGCTGGGAGCCCACTCTTTAAGGTCTGATATAATTTGATATTGCCAATCTGGATGAAAAGCAATTTCAACTTCATCCATCAACACAATAGCATTTTTTATGTTGCGGGACTTGAGCCATATATAAATGCTAAGTCTTTTGAGTTCGCCGTGACTTAAATCTTCTGGATATAGTTCTATAGTTTCACCATTATTATACAATTGAAAATTGACTCCCGAAAAATCTTCATTTAAATTTATCCTTTTATTGCCTAATAGCAGATTTAAGTCATTAATTAGAGATTGATAGCTGTTCCCGTAGCTACCAGTTTTTATCGCTTCTCGGAAATCGCGATCGCGAGCATCTTTAAATGATTTAATAAGTAGCTTTACAGCAAGAAAATCATAGGTGAATAAACCTTTTAATTCAAATCTTGCAGATGCGAGTATCCCGTAATAATTCTTATCGGCCTTACTTGAGTTGCTAAATAATAGTCTTCTAGAATCCGGCGGAAGAAATAGAAAAACTTGTGTTGAAGGAGCTGCCAAAAATATTTTATTTGACAGTTTTTTTAAAAAATCTTCTACTTCTTTGCCATTTATATTATTGATATGACAGAGTAAAGCTTCATCTTGATGATGATTTAAATTTCTGTCACTTGAATAGTTACAGATATATTTCATATTTTGGGATTTTAAATATTCAATACTTCCCTTATAAATTACCTCAAGCTCTTCAAATTTCTGACAAGCTTTTATTATTTCATCGTAACTGTCCATATCTTGAGATTCAAGATAATCAATATTATTCTGAAGTATTTCTAATTGTTTTAACCCCGAAAAACAGAGATCAGCTTCATCGATAGCTTCATTTTTAATATCTAAGGGCAATAATTCTTTGAAGAAATGATTTTTGTGAGAGATAAATTGAAGTTTGACAATTTTTTTCCCATCCCAAATATCAATGATCGCTAAGACTCTTTTGTCTTCCTCATCAGAAATTTTAAATCCATGAAGCAGGTTTTCTAAAAATATTTTTTTATTATAATCACCGGAACAATGTAGCAATACAAAAATCAACTGCAATAGGGTACTTTTACCGCCGCCATTTTGACTACCTAGCGGAAAAATACTAGGAACAAAATCCTTTTCAAAAGTGATGTCTATATTTTTTAACCCCCGAAAATCAGGAACTTGAACTCGTAGCAAGTGCATAATAAACTCCTGGTGTGGGCTGGTATTTTTTATTAAAACGTTGAGCCACAATCATTTTAGATTATAACTCACATCTTTTACTATTTTCATGAACAGGCTTTCCGGCTTGTTCCACAACATATTAAATTAATGCTCTTTTGCTGAGCCCGGCAGTCCGCCAGGGGTTTCAACCCCTGTCTCAAAGCTAAAGTCTTCTGAAGAGGACTGAAGAACTCATTAGTCCTCTTCAGAGGACTTTAGCTATTAGCCAGGGAATTCAATTCCCTGGCGGGCTGGCCGCTTTTCGGTTTAAGCAGGAGATGAGATTAAACCTTAAACTTCTCCACAATCCGTCTCATCGCTTCTTCCACATTCTCCCGACTATTAAACGCCGAAATGCGGAAATAACCCTCACCCGCCGCACCAAAACCAGAACCCGGAGTTCCCACCACATTGCAAGTTTCCAGCAACTTCTGAAAGAAATCCCAACTCGACAAACCGTGAGGCGTTTTCACCCACACATAAGGTGCATTTTCGCCACCAAAAACCTCGATTCCCGCCGCTGTCAATTTCTCGCGAATAATCGCAGCATTTTCCATGTAAAAATTGACTAACGCCTGAATCTGTGCCTTGCCAGCCTCAGAATAAACCGCCTCAGCACCGCGCTGCACGATGTAAGAAACGCCGTTAAATTTAGTAGATTGGCGGCGGTTCCACAGCTTCCAAATTTCGACATCGGAACCATCGGCAGCTTTTCCAGTCAAAGTCTTCGGTACAACTGTCAGCGCACAGCGAGTACCCGTAAAACCAGCATTCTTTGAAAAAGAACGGAATTCGATCGCACAATCCCGCGCCCCTTCAATTTCGTAGATAGAATGCGGTAAACTCGGATCGGTAATATACGCTTCGTAAGCCGCATCGAAGAAAATAATCGAACCGTTAGCTTTAGCATAATTTACCCAAGCTTGCAAGTGTTCCTTAGTTGCAGTTGCCCCCGTCGGGTTATTCGGGAAACACAAGTAAATTAAATCGACTTTTTTGTCAGTGGGAATTTCCGCAGTAAAATTGTTTTCCGCTGTAATTGGCAGGTAAACTAAGCCGCCGTATTCGCCATTTTCATTCGCATCTCCCGTGTGTCCAGCCATCACGTTAGTGTCTACATACACCGGATAAACTGGATCGGTAACTGCGATCGTGTTATTGTTGCCAAAAATATCGAGAATATTGCCACAATCGCACTTAGAACCATCAGAAATAAAGATTTCCGAAGCATCAACATCGCATCCCCGCGACTTGAAATCGTGCTCGGCAATTTTCTCCCGCAGCCACTCATAACCTTGTTCCGGGCCGTATCCTTTAAAGCTATCCCGCGAGCCCATGTCTTCCACCGCCTTCACCATCGCCTCCCGACAAGCAGCCGGTAGCGGTTCCGTCACGTCGCCAATCCCCAGCCGAATGATGGGCGCTTCGGGATTCGCCTCTGCAAAGGCTTTCACCCTGCGCCCAATTTCGGGAAACAAGTAGCCAGCTTTAAGTTTGAGGTAGTTGTCGTTGATAGTTGCCATAGTTCGATCGCTACAAATGTCGTAGAATAGCTTACTCCCAATTGTCTCTCTCAAGCAGCAGCAACTTCGGCAACCAGCAGCGTACGAGATTTAACGGATGTAACGGATGGATGTTCAGGGAAGAGAAAAATTTTCCCCACTGGGACACTCGAACACTCCACCAATCCGCCTTTACAGGCAATCTGCGTAGTTGCTCAACAGCCATTGACCAAAAAATCAAATCTGCTTGTATAATCAGAATAGTGTGCAGCGCAGAAACAATTATGGACGAGATCGAGTACGCCAAACTCTATCAAGAACTGGCGGCAATTCTGGATGAGTTTAATTTGGGTTGGGTAGTTCAACAAGTAGCCGATACTGTAGAGATAGGCAAAGTAATAGAAGAGCGATCGCTCAAAAGAAAAACACCCCTGCTCAAGATAGAAGATTATACCGCAAAAGAACAACTTTTGCTATTAATTGATGCTGTCGAGCAAGCGACTGTGAACACTTCCGAAATGGAAGACGAAATTGCTTATTTCTTGAAAGTAGAATCAGAAACCTCTCCCCTCGGCACAAAAATTACCTTTGCCAATTCAGGTGCCGAAACTGCCAAAACAATTGAGTTTACCTCCAGCGTCACAGCCCCCCGCCACAAACAGGCGATCGCCCTCAAGCACTTGCTCGAAAAACTGCCCTCCGGGCCCAGCAACTACGCCATAAATTCCGAAATTAAAAGCAAATTAAAAAGCTCGATAGATCCCGATTTTAACACATCAGCAGAACAAGCCAGAATTTTTGACACTTACCTATTCACAATTCTGCTAAAAGCAGTTGCTAATGAAGGCGGTACTATTTATTACAACAATGTTTTAGACGACGAAACACCGAAATATTTAACCTTTAGAAAAACGGCGGGAAAAATCCACGGAACTGCACATCCATACACTCATGCTGTTGTGGAATTTCCCGACAAACCCGCCCTGGAAGTTCACCTAGGAGTAAAAGTTCAAGGTAGAGCCGGAGTTCTCCACAACTGCAACGTTTTAATTTTGTACCAAAAAGAAGCGACTATGTGTCGCTTGCTCAACCGCGAACCCCGGCACTCGCAGGTAATTTTAGCAGTAAAATCGGAACACAGCACCTCAGAACTTAAACTAGAAATGGCTGGTGCTTTTATCGGCTTAGCGTCAGATATTCGCTACGAAGGCGGCAGCTATTTCATTTCTAACAGTTACTCCCAACCCGTAGCAAAACTGCTAACTACCGCTCGCAAAAAATGGGAACTAAACATTTTTCCTAGAGCCACAAACGATGTTCACCGGCTGATGTACTCGTTTCAAACTATCTTTAAAGACTTTAAGGCCAGAAACTAACATTAGGGAATTGGGAATTGGGCATGGGGCATGGGGCATCGCGCATCGGGAATTGGGCATCGGGAGTAGTTAGTGTAGGGCTTATGCGTAAATTCCAAAGAAACCAGGTTTTTTACCAGGATTCAACGCTCGAATCCAGTATTTAGTAAAAAAACGGTTTCTGGGTCTAGGACTATAGTGGTTAGTGGTTACTGGTTAGTAGTTTTTCTAATAACAAATAAAAAACAGCAAATTACCAATGCCCCATGCCCCATGCCCAATGCCCCATGCCCAATCCCCAATATAATTTATGATGTTGCGAGCACCCGAACCTTACGAATAATGTTTAAGAAAGATAAATCTTCCCTGCTGTTTACCATCGGAGCCGCCACACTTCTGATCGGTTTAGGCTTTGTCACCTACTACCTCGTCATCTCCCGTGGGCCCGCCAAAGATTTGCCGGCGGGGGCAACCGTTGTCCCGCAAGATACGATGATGGCCCTATCCATCAGCACCGATCAATCGCAGTGGAATAGACTGCGAGAGTTTGGCACGCCCGAGTCAAAAGCTTCGTTTGAGAGGTTTTTAAGCGAAATGCGCGATCGCATTCTCACAACCAACGGCTACGCCTACCAGCAAGACATTCAACCCTGGGTGGGTAACACAGCAATGGTGGCTTTTCTCCGCAACAAAATAGCTATACCAGCCCCCCCGCCCCCACCCAATACGCCCCCATCTCCGCCAATTCAACAGTCAGTGGCAATTATCCTGCCAATTGCCAACCCGCTCAAAGCCAAAGAATTATTAGCAAAACCCAGGCCTCTCACCCAAGGAAAAATAGTTGAGCGTAATTATAAAGGGGTGCAAGTCACAGAAACTCAAGGCGTACCCGATCGCAATTTCTCCGTCGCGGTATTGGGAACCAAGTATCTAGCAGTCACCACAGATCCTAGCGCTACAGACAGAATAATCGACACCTACAGAGGCGAACCTTCCCTAGCAAAAACCCCTGGCTATTCAGGCGCCATAGACAAAATAAAAAGTCCGGGCGCCTTCGGTCAAATCTACGTCAATATGCCCGTTGCCGCCGCCTATGCAGCCGCCAACTCAGCCCGTGAAATTTCACAGGAAAACCTCGAAAAACTGCAACAAAATCAGGGATTTGCCACCACAGCGACGCTGGAAGCAGAAGGAATTGGATTCAAATCAGTCTCTTGGCTAAAACCAGATTCTACCAGAAGGATAGCAGTAGAAAACAATGCTCTAAAAATGGTTAACCGCCTGCCAAACAATACAATAATGATGGTATCCGGTGGCAACTTGCAGCGTTTGTGGCAAGACTACGTATTGGGAGCCGAGGCCAACCCGATTTCCCCGATTAATCCCCAAGTTTTACGCACAGGTTTAAAATCCACTACCGGCCTGGATTTAGATAAAGACTTGATGAACTGGATGGCGGGAGAATTTTCTCTATCATTAATACCAGCGCCCGCCCAGAATCCTAGAGACAAATTTGCGGCCGGATTTGTATTTATGGTGGAAACAAACAACCGGGGCGCTGCCAACAAATCCCTGAAACAGCTTGATGAAACGATGAAAATGAAAGGGTTTAGAGTGGAGGAAATTCAAGTCGGCGGCAAACCTGCGATTAAATGGACATCGCCGTTTGGAGGGATTACGGTAACTCGCGGTTGGATGAACGATGTAGCGTTTATGACAGTAGGAGCTCCCATAGTTGATGCGATCGTTCCGGCACCGAAAAGTCCGCTTTTAAGCAGCGAACTGTTCCAGAAAACTGTACGATCGCAACTTAAACCCCACAACGGCAATTTCTTCATCGACATCGAGAGTGCGTTTAACCCGAAAAACCTAGCTTTGCCGGAGTTTCCTCCCAACCAAAAAATGTGGATAGATGCCACGCGGTCGATCGGCGTTACAGCGGCCGTCATTGGCGATCGTACCACCCGTTACGACGCTTTTGTCGGTCTCAAAAAATCCACCCAATCCACTCCTTCTGCAAATCCTTCACGCAGTCTTGCTTCACCGAGTCCTGCTTCACGGCGCCCTGCTTCACCCAGTCCCTCGCCCACTGTCCAAACTTCACCCAATTAACTCTTAAATCCTTCCACAAATCCGCCTGCACACCCCCTTAAATACCAACAGGGCGATCGATTAAAATCGAAAAGCAGCCGCTCGAAATCGGCAATAGTGGACTTGACTATAAGAGGGAAATAGAGCCGGATTTAAGTAGCTTTACTTCACAAAAGCTCAGACAAAAGAAACCAAAAACCCGGTTTTTTATTTAAACAAACCGGGTTTCTGAACACCCTAAAAATTTGACTTACTGAAGAAAAATTCAGAATTCAGGAGCCAGAATCCAGAAGGGATTCTGTGCGACAGGATGGAGAATCGAGGTTTAAAGCCCCCGATTTTAATCGTGGGTCACAAAAAAATATTTCCGTGACCGTTAACCCTCACTTCAGGCATGGGGTATTCTGAATTCTGAATTCTGTCTTCTGACTCCTTCTCATTTCTTCTTTTCATAATTTTAATTTTTGGCAAGTGTATAGTATTTTTTATTTTCTATAAAATATTTGGGGATATTTCCCGGTCAGTCTTGGACGCAGAAACCTAGTTTTTGAACCCCGATACTTCCTTCATACTCTCAATAATAGTTAAAAAACCCGGTTTCTAGGGGTGGAAGTGCCTCTAGGAAGGTCGTTTTTGTTTTTTTTAATAATATGTCATGCGGAAGATACAGCTCCTAGGTCTTGCGAGTTATATTTAGATTGTGGAAAAGCTACGCTCAAAAAATTGCAAAAGCAGAGGCAAATTCTAGCCATTGACTCCTGAATGCACTGGCAGTCAGAAACCCGGTTGCTTCCTAAATATAGCGTCTTCAACCGTTCCGAACAACCTATGCAGATCTTGGCATTCCTAGTCAACACCTGTACAACATCGGAACGTGCAGTCAAGCGTCTTAACTGACTACGTTCATCGATGACACGGTGATCTAAACGTCAGCATTATGCACTGTCGAAGGCGATTAAGGAACAAGTGGACAGGTTTATAGCTAAGCGTATCGCTTTCCTAACAAGGGAACGTGAACATTAACGACGCAAACCTTACTTAGCAATAAGACTACCAGAATACCTCACAAATACCCCCTGTAAAAATGAGGGGTAGATTTCCAATCTTCTACGCAAATTGACCCAACACAGCACAGGTGCAGATATTTAGTGACACAGCCGTCAACCAACTTTTTTCTACAAAGTCGGTTTCTTTACCTAATTTCTGTGATTTATATTTATTTTACCCATTAAAAACCAATGAAAACCGCCAAAAATATTCAAAAAAAGTCTAAATTTCTCTCAAAAGCAAGAATAAGCAAACTGACAGTTGCTCTGCAAATAGTCTTAATAAATATTTACTTTCTGCAAGCAAAAGCCGAAGGTCAAACAATTGTTCCAGCGGCGGACGCAACAGGCACTACCGTCACTCCCGCAGCCCAAAACGGGGCTGCTGGGCAGCCCAGTCGCTTCGATATTCAAGGCGGAAAATTATCGAGCGATCAACAAAATCTTTTCCACAGCTTTAAAGAATTCGGCTTGTCGGAAAATCAGATTGCCAACTTTATATCAAACCCCAACATTCGCAACATTTTAGCGGGCATAGGCGGCGGCAACCCCTCGATTATTAACGGCTTAATTCAAGTAACCGGCGGCAATTCTAACTTGTTTCTGATGAATCCATCCGGCATCATATTTGGCAACAGTGCTAGTTTAAACGTGCCGGCCTCTTTCACAGCAACCACCGCCACCGCTATTGGATTTGGTTCTAACTCGTTTAACGCTGTCGGTACTAGCACTTACACATCTCTGACAGGCGCGCCCAGTTCCTTTGCTTTTGGAGCCGATCGAGCAGGGGCAATTATCAGCACGGCAGACTTAGCAGTCAAGTCAGGGCAGAACTTAACCTTGCTCGGCGGCACAGTTGTCAGCACCGGCAGCCTTTCTGCCCCAGACGGTCAAATTACCGTAGCATCAGTCTCCGGGACAAATTTAGTGCAGATCCGCCAGGGAGACAATTTGCTGAGTTTGGAAATCGAGCCGCCCTCAGCGGCGAGCAGCACTGGAACAACGGTAACAGCTTCGGCATTGTCGATCGCATCCTTGCCCGAACTGCTCACAGGCATCGGTGAAACAAATGCTACAGGCATCAGCGTCAATGCCAGCGGTGAAGTGGTACTCACGGCGTCTAACCGAGTAGTAGCTGCGGGGGACGTTGCGCTAAAAGATGCAAACGCTCGGGCGATCGAAATTCAAGCCGCTAACAGCATTGCAGTCAGCGGAAACCTGACAAGTTCCCAAGGCGGTGCGATCGCCCTAGAAGCTAGTGGTGATATTAGCACTGTCGATATCGACTCTCACTCCGACACCACCGCAGGCGGCAACATCACCGTCACCAGCCGTACAGGAAAAGTAGAAACAGGCAATATCAACGCAAGCTCGATCGACAAAAACAGCAACGCCGGAGACGTTAGTATTGCAGCACCCTCAAGCAGCATTCAAACAGGGTTCATAGACGCCAACTCCGAAGAAAAACAAGGCGGCGAAGTCACCCTCAACGCCCGCAACGACATCGAAGTAACCCATATCAACACCGAAGGCCGAACAGGCGGAGGAGATATTGACATTACAGCCGGCGGTAATTTCCGAGCTACAGGCACTTTCACAAACGATAACCACTGCTTGTCGCAAGCTTGCAGCATTTCCGCCTCCACGACTGGTAGCGCTAATGGTGGAGATATCACCATTCGCCACGGTGGCAAAGCCTCGAACACTTCTTTCGGCGTCGGGCCAGACTATAACAGACTCAACGGTACTGCTGGCAGCATTGCCACTGGGGGTCCAAAGAAGGAAAATGTGATTACACAGGGAAGTTATTTCAGCCCCGACCCTCAGAGAGTACAGCCGACGCAAATTAGCATTACGGCTTCTTCAGTATCGCCAGCACCGACACCAGCACCAACACCAGCACCAGCACCAGCACCGACACCAGCACCGACACCAGCACCAACACCAGCACCGACACCAGCACCGACACCAGCACCAGCACCAGCACCCGCGCCAGCACCCGCACCAGCGCCAGCACCAGCGCCAGCACCAGCGCCAGCACCAGCACCAGCACCAGCCCCCGCACCCGCGCCAGCACCCGCACCAGCACCAGCACCAGTACCCGCACCCGCGCCAGCGCCAGCGCCAGCACCAGCGCCAGCACCCGCACCCGCACCAGTACCCGCACCAGCGCCAGCACCAGCGCCAGCACCCGCACCCGCACCAGCACCCGCACCAGCACCAGCACCAGTACCCGCACCAGCGCCAGCACCAGCGCCAGCACCTATATTTGCACCTGTACCCCCGCCGACACCAGCACCAGCACCAGCACCAGCACCAGCACCAGCACCAGCACCGGCACCCGCACCAGCACCAGCACCAGCACCCGCACCCGCACCAGCGCCAGCACCCGCACCAGCACCCGCACCTTTACAAACACTAACGCCAGCACCAGCGCCAGCACCAGCGCCAGCACCAGCACCAGCACCAGCGCCAGCACCAGCACCAGCGCCTGCACCAGCGCCAGCACCAGCACCAGCACCAGCACCGGCACCCGCACCAGCGCCAGCACCAGCACCAGCGCCAGCACCAGCGCCAGCACCAGCACCAGCACCAGCGCCGGCACCAGCACCAGCACCAGCGCCTTTACAAACACTAACGCCAGCACCAGCACCAGCACCAGCGCCAGCACCAGCGCCAGCGCCAGCACCAGCGCCTTTACAAACACTAACGCCGGCACCAGCACCAGCACCAGCGCCAGCACCAGCACCAGCGCCAGCACCAGCACCAGCGCCAGCACCAGCGCCAGCACCAGCACCAGCACCAGCGCCAGCACCAGCGCCGGCACCAGCACCAGCGCCAGCACCAGCGCCGGTATCAAATTTGCCGATCGCACCTACAATTTCTCAAAATCCAGCGGTTGCGCCTGCTGCTGCGCCAATAAATCTCGCACCGATACCGACACCGGAGATCGCAGCCAACCAGCCGCCCAGCACAAATCCTTTATTTTCCCCCAGCTTGCAGCAGCAAAACCAGATATCTAATTCCTTGCAACAGCGCATTTCACCTCCCGCGTCCCGGGATATTGAGGCTTCCAATTTGCCCACCAACGTCGGCGCCGTTATTTTTCCCGTCGAGGAGAGATTTACCAGTGAGTTTGTCGATTACCTAAATTTGCCATCAACAACTGCGCTCGCCACCCTAGAAGATGCCCAAGATACCCTTCGCAGTGTCCAACAAGCCACAGGCATCAAACCAGCTCTCATTTATATCAGCTTTGTACCCAGGGGTTCTACAGTCGCTCGGCCTTACAGCAGTTCGTCCATCTTGCGGGTAGAACCGCAAATTCAAGCCTCTGACGAACTGGAAATGATGGTTATTACCCCGGAAGGTGCGCCCGTTCGCCAGCGCATCCCTGGAACCTCTCGCGCCCAGGTAATGGAAGCTGTTCGGAAATTTCGCGATGAACTGACTAATCCGGTAAAGCGCAACACTAAAAGTTATTTGCCCTTGGCTCAGCAGCTCTATCAGTGGATGGTAGCGCCGCTCGAAGCAGAACTGCAAGCCAAAGGCATTGAGAATTTATCTTTTATCTCAGATACGGGGTTGCGATCGATACCGATGGGCGCCCTGCACGACGGCAAAGGCTTTCTGGTAGAGCGTTACAGTGTTGGCTCGATGCCGAGTCTGAGTTTGACAGATACCAGCCCCGCCAATTTCAAAAATACCCAAGTTCTGGCCATGGGGGCGTCGCAATTTCCAAATATGAGTCCTTTACCTGCGGTGGAAATAGAAGTATCGACAATCACGCCACAGCAGTGGCCGGGTAAGTCTTTCTTGAATGAAGCTTTCACCCTGGCCAATTTGAAATCGCAGCGCCAGCAGCAGCCTTTTGGGATGATTCACTTGGCTACTCACGCCGAATTTCGATCGGGAGATCCCAGCGAATCCTTTATTCAGTTGTGGGATACTAAATTGCGTTTGGATCAGTTGCGGCAAATGAATTGGCACAACCCGCAAGTTGAAATGTTAGTTTTGAGCGCTTGCAGAACTGCTGTGGGCGATCGAGAAGCCGAGTTGGGCTTTGGCGGGTTAGCCGTGCAAGCCGGGGTTAAATCGGCTATGGCGACTCTCTGGTATGTCAGCGACGAGGGCAGTTTGGGGTTGATGTCGGAGTTTTACGCGCAGTTAAAAACTGCTCCGATTAAAGCAGAAGCGCTGCGGCAAGCGCAATTAGCGATGTTGCGCCAAGAAGTGCGAATTGAAGGGGGGATGCTGCACACTTCTGGTGGCAATCTGCGGGTACCTCCGGAATTGGCAAACGTGCGGAGTCAGAATTTCTCTCATCCTTATTATTGGTCTGCTTTTAGAATGATTGGCAATCCTTGGTGAGTCGATCGCCCACTCGCACCTCAACAACCGCCAACCACTCATAATTGCCACAAAAATTCAAAATCCCAAACCCAAAACTGCCCAACCCCAGTACGATCGATCTAGTTAGCAAAAATAAGTAAAAACACTACCGGAGTAATTTTTATGGATCTGGTCGTACTCCAGAACTGGCTGGACAACATCTCCTTCGCCGTTTTGTTCTCCACAATGCTCATTTACTGGGTTGGCGCAGCTTTCCCCGGCATTCCCTACATGGGGGCCCTAGGCACCGCAGGAATGGCCGTCGCCAACCTATCCATCGCCGCTTTACTCGGTTCTCGATGGATAGAAGCCGGCTACTTCCCCTTAAGCAATCTCTACGAATCCCTATTTTTCCTCGTGTGGGGAATCACCGCCATCCACCTAGTTGCGGAAAACATGAGCCGTTCCCGCTTAGTTGGAGTAGCCACCTCCCCCGTAGCAATGGCAATATCCGCCTTTGCAGCCCTGACTCTGCCGGAAACCATGCAATCTGCAGAGCCCCTAGTACCCGCCCTCAAATCAAACTGGCTGATGATGCACGTTAGCGTCATGATGCTCAGTTACTCAACTTTAATGGTAGGAGCGCTACTGGCGATCGCCTTTTTAATCGTCACCCGCGGCCAAAAAATCGAACTCACCGGTAGTTCCTTCGGCACCAACAGCAACCGCAACAGCAACTACCGCCTCCAACGCCCTCAAAACCCCGAACCTCAAATTGCAGAAACCAGCGCCGACAGCGCATTAGTTTTCAGCGAACCGTCTTTCAACTCCAACAATAACGGTTTGGGCACCACCGCAGTGCTCGAATTAGCAACCGTTCAAACCCCATCAACCGCCCCAACTCAAACCGCAGAACTTCTCTCGCCCCAGCGATTGAATCTAGCAGAAACTCTTGATAACATTAGCTATCGCATCATCGGTTTAGGATTCCCCTTACTGACAGTTGGCATTATTGCCGGTGCGGTTTGGGCTAACGAAGCTTGGGGATCATACTGGAGTTGGGACCCGAAAGAAACTTGGGCGCTAATTACTTGGTTGGTATTTGCTGCCTACCTGCACGCCCGCATTACTCGTGGCTGGCAGGGAAGACGCCCAGCAATTTTAGCAGCCACAGGTTTTGTGGTAGTTTGGATTTGCTATTTAGGCGTTAATCTGTTAGGCAAAGGTTTACATTCTTACGGTTGGTTTTTCTAATTCCTGATCCACCAATGGGCCACAGAAGAACAGGATAAGTCAAAGAATCGGGATTAATATCATCTCCGGTTGTAGGGTGGGCAATTCCCACCTTACTCAACCAGCGAGATTCTAATAATTAACTCCCTCTTCCTTCTTCCCTTTTTTTACCCGATCGCGAAGTCGAAGGGTCTTATTCCTTCTTATAACTTCGGTCTTCCTCATATCCGTTACATCCGTTACATCCGTTACATCCGTTACAAAATCCGTTGCCGAACTTCCTTCATTCATTAAAATAAGGACAATTAATATGGACGAATCGAAAATATTTCCCCAAGAAAACGATGTTGTGTCTGCCCCTACCAGCGCTTTGATGTATCAATGTACATTCAAAGTCAGCGAATTTATGGCCATTATGCAGTCAAAATTGGTAGACGAAAAATTATTTTCAGACGGTCTGGATTGCGAGCTATTAAGTGCTGGCAAAGACTGGACTAAAGGAAAACTTAGAATGCGTCTGGAGTTTATTCCGCTGGAACCTGAAATCAAAGAACAAAAAGCCCTTCCTGCCGCTGCCGAAAGATCGGACACCGTGCAAAACTACGCCGTAGATAGCTCACCTCAAACCGATATAGATGAGTCATTAAATCAATGTGACTCAACAGAAATAAGTAATCAATTTCCTATTTCTAGGTATCCCGACCGCGACCCCCAAAGTATAGGAATGTGGAGCTAGGAAGGCAAAGACTGAGAGATGGGGAGAGGGGGATGCTTCCCCTTCTTTGCTCAAAATCCATCGGTTAAATCCCGTACACTGCTCGTGGTCTAACTTCCTTATTTTTGCTTAATGAAAAATTGCTCTCATGGCTGAATCTTCCAATTGGACGCACCTGCACGCTCAAGTTCACAGGACGCTGCTGTACAGACAAATATTGCCATCAACTCAGCGCTTGCTAGTAGCAGTATCCGGCGGACAAGATTCTCTGTGTTTAATTAAATTACTGCTAGATTTGCAGCCCAAATGGGGGTGGAACCTAGGGATTGTTCACTGCGATCATCGTTGGCGTTCTGACTCGCAAGCGTCGGCCAATCATGTAGAACAATTAGCTAAAAACTGGGGAATATCCTACTATTTGGAAACAGCCTCGGACATCCCCAAAACAGAAGCTGCCGCCAGAAAGTGGCGATATCAAGCTTTAACCGAAATTGCGATCGCCCACAACTACCCCTACATTGTTACAGGCCACACAGCCAGCGATCGCGCCGAAACACTCCTCTACAACCTGATTCGCGGCAGCGGCGCCGACGGACTTTCCGCCCTCACCTGGACACGGCCCCTTCTCGATTTTCGATTGCCGATTTTAGATTTTAGATTAGGGAATTCCGGCGAAAATCCCAACTCCCAAATATCTGCCGATTTTAGATTGGAAAATCAGGATGAAACTTCCCAATCGAAAATCCAAAATCTAAAATCTAAAATCTATTTAGTTCGTCCCTTGCTCGAAATAACTCGATTGCAAACAGGTCAATTTTGTCAAGAGCAAGAACTACCAATTTGGGAAGATTCTACAAATCAAGACTTACAATATACGCGCAACCGGATTCGATCGGAATTATTGCCTTATTTGGAAACTCATTTCAACCCAAAAGCCCAACAAGCGCTAGCTCAAACAGCCGAACTCCTGCGCGCCGACGTAGAATATCTCGAACTTGCAGCCAGCGACTTGCTACAGCGAGCAATGTCTCCAATTGCAGACAGCCCGCAGGTGAATTTTCAACTTCCCCTCAAGTTAAATCGCCCGATTTTGCGGGAAGCACCCCTGGCCTTGCAGCGACGGGCAATGCGCCAACTACTGCAACAAATATTGCCCTCGGCGCCCAGTTTTGAAAGCGTAGAAAAACTAACCAGCTTAATCGTAGCGCCCAACCGATCGCAAACCGATCCATTTCCTGGAGGAGCGATCGGTCGAGTCGAACACCCTTCGATAATTTTAGATCTTAAATTTTAACCTGTTATCAAACCCGAAAGGACTTGCCGCAAATCGGAAACTACCCGATCTTGCTCCTCTCCAGTCTGCTGCACCCGATCGAGTTCCCCCGCCACCGCTTCGAGCTTTTGGCGTAGCCCAGTCAAATTGTCCTGCACCGGCTGCAACATTTCTTGATAAACATTCACTCTGCCCCAGAGTTGCGCCACTGCACCTTTCTGGTTGAACAAATTCTGCTCTAACTGCTTGAGTTCGTAGCGTTTCGCCTCACTTTCCCCATTTTGGCGGTTGACATTTGCCTCAATTTGGGATACGGCTTCCCGCACCTGCTGAATTTCGTTTTCCAGTCTTTGCAATTCTTGGCTTTGCTGCTGCCGCTGAGTATTGAGCTGTGCGACAATCGGCCCCAAATCAATATCTCCTCGCTCTTGTTTTGGAGCATTAGCAGTACCCAGTCGTCGCCACAGAACCGCCTGATGCTGCTTTAAAACATCTTCCCGTTCCTGCAACCGGAGGCGCTGTCCCACCAGAGTTTCGTTTAACATCTGATAACTTTCGAGTTCATCTGCCATTTCATTTTCCAGAGCCATGCGATCGTACTCGCTAGCAGCTTGAATTTTCCCTTGCAGCTCCTCGATTGTCTCCCGCTGCAGAGTCAACTCCTCCTCTTGATCGTTAACAAACCGGAACACCTTTTCCAAATCCTCTTGCAGGTGTTGCACCAGCCCCTGTAACTCATCAACAGGCATCTTCTCCAAAGCTGACACATCTACTTTTTGCTGCGTACCCGCAGCACCCGAAGCAGATGCGAGCCTGGAAACTTGCTGGTAAAGCTCCTCAACAGCCCGCACCTGCAAAGACACGGACTGAGCCTGGTTCTGCTGAGCGCTGAGGGTACTTTGCTGGCCTTTAAGCTCCGCCCGAGCTTGCGCCAAAGCTTCTTGAGATTGGTACCACTCTTGCCAGCGGTTTTGGAGGGTCTGATTTTGTCGATCGACCTCTTCTTGTTGCTGTTGAGCTATGCTTTGTTTTTGCTCCAACTGCTGCCAGTGCTGATCCAGAATTGCCTGCTGAGCGCCCACCGCACCAAAAGACTGATTCAGTTGTTCCCGCACCCCTTGGGCCGAAGCAATTGCCCCTCCCAGCTTCTGCATCAACTCCTGAATCCTCTGGGTCTGCTGCTCATCAACTACTGCCCCCTGGGGAACCTCAGACTGCTGCTGGGCCACCCGTTGCTGCTCGCCCCGCAACTGTTCCCAAGCCGTCTCAATTTCCACACGACTGCGATCGGCTTCTTCTCGCAGTCGGTTAGCTTCATCTCGAGTATTTTCAATTTCCGAGCGCTGAGCCTCCAGCCGCTCCAACTCCTCTTCCATTTGAGCCAACTGCTCTTCGCGGGCTTGCATTTCCATTTCCCGGCGATTGAGTTCCTGACTCGAAAACGTCAGAGAAGCCTTCCACTGTTCAATTTCCTCTTCCTTATCCTTAAACTTGTCCTGCAATCGCGAGAAATTTTGCAGAATGCTCACCAACTGGCGGGCCGCCTCCTGAATTCGCTGCACTTGCTTGCTAGCGCTCAACTCAACCAGCACCAGCGTGCCGTCGTTAAACTTATTAGCTTCCTCAACTGGGATCGCGTCATCGCCTGGTACGGCGCTCCAGTTATGTTCGCCCCGCTGACAAGCTAGCAGTTTCAGCTCAGCCTTACCGCCACCGAGACCAAAGCCGCTTCTCTGTTTTTGTACTTCCGCTAGATACAGCACACTAATAGTCCTCTGCTTCGTAAAACCTATCCCAACTTACTTTAAGTTACTTAAAGGCCTAAAAGATAAGTGGTGTTTACTTCCTACGCTGTTGGGTAGACGGCTAATCCCAACATAAGTAGGCTATCCCCCTTAAGCCAAAGGTTCTTGACTAAACATAACACTGCGTGCGATCTTTAGTCAACTTAGCTAAAGTAAACAAGTATAGGCAAGTAAGGATAACTTTTTGCCACTTAAGTCTTACTTTTTGGTATCGTTTGCCAAATCGGGGGATAGCATTTTTTTCTAACTTTAGCAGCACTCAGGCATAGCAGATCCTCACGGGAGAACTTCCAGAAAGTACGGCCGTCGCCAGTTGTCTGGAGGAATGAGAGAGCAGTACCAATGCCGCTTGATTAAAGACTAGCTCTCACTGCGGAGACTGCCATAGCCCCAACCTGAAAAAGGTCAGTCCTTGAACTTCCCCACGTCTAAAGCCGGGGGATTCTTGCCCACCTTCAAGACGACAACGGGACATTCAAATATCCCTCTATTCACTCAAAGAACTTTACTTCTCCCGGAGCGCAGACTTGCTGAGTTCTTCATATTTTTAAGGTTGAACGTGACCTATGCTGCAATTATTTGCCCTTTAACTATTCCGAATTAATCAGATTAGTGCGTTGCCGGGGTTGCTCGCCGTCTAGGATATTTCAATGGGTTGAAAATTATTCTTACTCTGGCGAATCGCTCTGGGCCAATTATACCACTCTGGTTTTAGCAACACAATCGTTTCACGAGACTTAAAAGTCCCTAGCGACTGATCCCCAGGTCTAAATCCCCATGTCGTTAGCCCAGGGCTTGCCTCTGGGGTTTCCATCAAAAACTTTCTATTGATTTTACAACGCTTTAGTTATGGGTCGATCGTGAGAAAAGCCGTTGCAGCCCCCAAGCCTGCGCCCTGCTCCGGCGGACTAGGGATTTGAACCGCGCTGCCTTAGAATAAGGTAATGACGCGAGCCTATGACGCTCGCCGCGGGCGAGCAAAAAGGTCGATCGGCACTGAGGGTTTTCCTGACAATTGCCAACAAAGGTTCATTTTGACTGCACCTGATTTTAGGGCTGTGGCAAACCCAAAAAAAACCTCGATCGCAACTCATCCAACCCAACAGACTAGCCTCAAGTTCCCATCGGGCATCGATCGGCACTTGCTGCTGGTAGCAGCGGTAAAACCAGAGAATCCTCGGTATTTTGAAGTTGACCTACGCCAAGATGTGTTGGATAAACTGACGGCATACTCAGCCAAAAACTTCAAAACTTTAGCCATCGAAGACTTGAACCAGTCGGGAATGCCCGCGTTGCACACTCGAAGAACCCGTGCAATCGTGCGGTGTGGATTCTACGAGTTTAGGCAACGCCGTGGGAATACAAGGTGAAACTCTACACTTAGAGAATGCCGCGAGTTTCGCGGTTTCAGCTTGTGGACTGGTAGCGCGGCCGAGGAGCAGCAGCAAGTATCGCCCTTTCGTCAATTCCCAATTGTGAGATCGGCATCAGCGCGTAAATTATTGACGGAAACTAAAGTCAATCTTTTCGCCCGCACACAGTCTTTCCGAGCTCAGACGCCAACGGTTTTAAGGAGGACACTTTAGCTGCATGCAGGGAAATTTGAGTGAAATAGACATCCGCAGCATCCTGCAATTGATTGAGTTAGGTCAGCGAACCGGAGAACTGTTCGTAGAGGCCTACACCTCCACCGGCAGCAGCACGGGTACTCAACCTACCCAGCGCTCCCTTGCAGGACAATCCTGGTATGTCTTCTGCTTCAACGGTCAGATTATTTACGCTACCCAGAGTGCGGGCAGTTTGTTTCGGTTGCGCGACTACCTGCGCCGCTACAAAGCAGATACCGCCCTCGACAAAATCCAAGTTCCCTATATGGCATCTACCAATGCCCCAGAATACGGCTACCTATGGGCTCTGCTAGAAAACCACATCCTCACCCCAGCTCAAGGGCGCAACATCATCCAGAGCATGATCCACGAAACCCTATTTGACTTGCTGAGTCTCCACCAGGGTTCCTTCACTTTTGAAATGGGCCCAGCTTTGGCTCCTCAACTGACCAGCTTAGAAATTAGTTCGCTGCTGGCCAAGATTGTCAAACAGGTGCAGCAGTGGAAGCAGTTTCACCCTCACATTCAGTCGCCCAACCAATGCCCGGTGATTTCAGACCCCTCCGAGCTGCGAGTCGCGCTGCCTGTCAATACCTTTAATACTCTCAGACGCTGGGCCGACGGGCACACTTCGATCCGCCAAATGGCGCGCTACCTCAACCGAGACGTGCTCACTGTTGCTAAGGCGATTTACCCCTTTGTGCAGCAGGGATTGGTGCAAGTATTTTACGAACCCTCTGTTGCCCCCACCAACAACAAAAAAGAATGGTCGTCCCCAGAAACCAAGGCTCCCAGAGTTGTCTGTATTGACGACGACAATACTATTCGCAAAACAGTTGAGTCAATTTTAAATGAACACGGTTACGAAGCTACTACGATCGGCAATCCCCTCCAAGCATTGAGTTTGGTGTTTCCACTCAAACCCGATTTAATTCTGTGTGACATCGCCATGCCGGAACTCGACGGCTACGAAATTTGCGCTATGCTGCGTAGTTCTAGCGCTTTCCGGCAGACGCCGATCGTTATGCTGACGGGCATCGACGGATTTATCGACCGCGTTAAAGCCCGCATGGCAGGAGCTACAGACTTTTACACCAAACCTTTTGGTGAAAGCGAGTTATTGATGCTGGTAGAAAAATATGTGGGCCCGGGCTACCCTCGGGTCAATCTCTCGGAAAGATTATTAGACCGCTCTCTAGAAGACCAATTAGAAGAAAAATAAATTTCGCACCGATGGCATTATTGGAGCTTTCTTGTACCTGCAGTTAGATCGAGTCTTGGCCACCACAAGGAGAAAGCTTGGGGACACGATTGGCGATCGCACCATAAACTAGAATGTATAAATCCGGGCGCTGGCATGAGGGCGTCGGTAAAACTCTGTTCAATTTCTCGACCCAAGTGGGTCTAACACGCTCAAAGTGCAAATATAATATACTTGTTCTCCACTTGCAGCCGCTCCGAAAAACTGATGCACAGAGCTACTCATTGCTAGGTATTTCTGTACAAAGTCAGAGAGTGCATTCTCAGTCTTATAGTGACTCCGTTCAGGATTGTCGCGACACTAGCCATGTCAACAACTCCTCGCTAATCCGAGTATCGGTTTAGCATTGTATCGCAGAAATTACCCAGAGTTTTACCACTTGAGACGGCGGTGGGAGTACAAAGTGAAGTTTTAGGGGTTCCCAATTAATTGTTCGTAGTCGATGTGAGCTAATTTGTAAGCAAAGGTCGCGCGAATTATTGATTGCAGTCAATTATGGACGGAGCAAATGTATTGCCAAGCACCTCCGGCAGTCGCGCCATTCACCCCTTGGCTGTGTCAAGCTTGGCTGTGTCAAGTTTCGACCATCGAAGTTCGATCGGGTTCTTCTTGGCGGGAAACCTCAACAATTTGCTAGAAATGCAGGTGTCAGAATTATGATTAGCGGTAGCCCAGACTTTATATTACCAGGACTAGGGGTAGATCCGGCTCCGGAATTCCAAGAACTAGAAACTCCCGAAGGTGAGCTGCACCTGCGGTTCTACGTTCCTTCGGGGAACGAGTTCGCACTGCCAGCGACAGGGATTAGAGAGGTACTATCCCCGTCCCCAGACCGTATGACACCGATCCCCAACGTTTCCTCTCTGCTTTTAGGTACGCTAAATATGAGAGGACGAGTGATTTGGGTGGCAGACCTCGGCCAATTTCTGGGAGACCAAACACCTCTGAACACAGATAGACCCGAAATCCCGATCGTGGCTGTGGAAGACCAAGACACGATTTTGGGGCTGGCAGTCGATCGAATTGTGGGGATGGACTGGCTCGACGTAGAGCAACTGCACTCTCAGAACAATGCACCAGACGGCATGATTCCATTTCTGAGGGGAGAATGGATGTTAGGTGCACAAGCTCAGAAAGTGCTCCGACTGCTAGATCAAGTGAAAATTCTGCGCTCGGCGCGGTGGGCAGCGTGAAATCGATTTTAGATTTGCGATTTGCGATTTTCGATTGGGGTCTAACCATCAACAGTCACACGACTTGAGGCGCGCATCTAAACATTCAATTCAAGATAATAAAAATCAAAAATCTCAAATCTAAAATCTAAAATCCAAAGAGGGCGGCAAATGGCAACAAGTACCAACTTTCAGCAGGACTACCAACGGGCAGAAGCGGCCTACATGGATGGCAATTATTCAGAAGCCGCAGCCCTAGTTTATCAATTAGTAGAAGATTTTCCCGAAGACCCCAGCGCTCGCCTGCTGTGCGGACACATTTACTGCTACGGGCTGCAACAGTATGAGGTGGCGCGGGAACAGTACACGGTTGTGCTAGGCCTGAGTGACGACCCGAGTTTGGTGGAACACGCTCACAACGGAATTACCTACACAGACCAATTTTTATCTGGAGAGCTGCAAACGGAAAATTTCGAGGCTTTGTCTGCTGAAACAGAATTAGAATTCTACCCAGACTTATCTCTTGATGAAGGGTTAGAAGACCCGGATTTGGGACTTTTCCAAGGAAATTCCCCATCCCTTTCCTATAGAAGTCAATCCTCAGACGACATGGAAAACGAGGACTTGGCCGACTTGGGCATGAGTGGCTTGGGGTGGGAAGCAGAAGACGACGATCGCGCCGACCCTGTCTCAGATTTAACCTCACATTCTAACCCGTTTGCTGGCGACAGCGGCGGAATGGCAGCTTATGCTGAGACATCCGACTCGCTAGACATAGACGAGTTTGCCGACTCGGACTTTGGAGACCCTTTTGCCTTAGATGATGGAGGGTTTGATGCTGCTGACGTGTCTAGCAGCAAAGTGTCTGGGAAAAGCGCACCTTACTCAGGAGATTCGTTTTCAGAAGCTCCGACTCAGATGCTCAACGGTCAAAGTTTTGCCTCTTCAGACACCGGGAATTCCTTCGACTCAAACCAACTAGACTCCCCCATCGGGTCCTCGGACAATTTTGGCGAACCTTTTGCTGGGCTCGATTTGCCAGACGAATTCGACGATAACTCCGACTACGACTACCAAACCCCGCCCCAGAGCGGCCAAAATTACGGTCATAACGCACCTCTAGCCGAAGAGGAAGACCCGTTTGCCGAGGCGCTGCCCTCGTCGGGTTTCGGGTCTTCTCGACCTCAAAACAAGCAGCCGAATAACGGGTCGGACTACTCATCAAACTATTCCCTGGCGGAAGACGAAACGCTGTTGATGGGAGGTGCTGTCCCTAACTCTCAAAGTCAAAGGTCAAGCCGGGGACAATTTAATTCAGTCGATCGATCTTCCGCCAACAGCAACGGTTACAGCGACTCGGAACCCCCGGCATTTGGCTCTAGAGACAACTTCGAGTTAGATGCTTTTGATGATGATGCTTTTAGCGATTCTTTCTCTTTCGACGAAAACGAACAAGCGACAGCTTTTGGGGCGTCCGACAAGAACAACAGCGGCTGGTCGTCAAAAGCTGGGAACGTTCAACAACACAGCGACTTTTTAGACGAATTTGACGAATTTGACGATTTGGGCAATTTGCCGGACTTTGATATCTCAGAAGATGCCAGCAGTTCGATCTTGACTAGAGGTAACACCAATTTCGGCAACTCGACCAGCGGCATGATGGGAACGACTGGGAGCAGCCTGGACTTTGATAACAGCGATGGCTCAGCAATTCGGGATGACGAGATATTTAGCATAAACGGCCCGGCTGATGCGTCTGTGCCGAGTTTTGCTTCCACCGAAACAGAAGCGGTCGATACTTCGGTCACGGTAGAACAGGGGGGACTGGCTTTCTTGGAAAATGCCCCTTTGGTTACAAAACAGTTGTACACGGCAATCGGGGCGGGACTGGTTTCTCTGGTAGCTGTGGCTTTCGTCACGAACATTGCCTCCTATCAAGCTCTGCGGCAAGACAAACCCGAGGCGATCGTTTACCTGCGCCAAACAGGCTGGGTAATGACCGCAGCCGCAGGCTTTACGAGCTTTTTAACTTCTTGGGGCATCGGCCAGTTGATCGCCAAGCAGGTACGCAAGTCCTCGGATAATTTGCAAGCTCAGTTCGATGCCGTATCTCAAGGAACTTTGGATGCTCGCGCTACCGTTTACTCGGAAGATGAATTTGGTAAAATGGCTGCTAAATTCAACCACATGGCGAAGGTCATCCAAACCACGATTAGCGATACCAGGCGCAAGTCTGACGAGCAGGAACAGGCAAAAGAAGACTTGCAGCGCCAAGTGATTCGCTTGCTAGACGACGTGGAAGGAGCGGCCCGGGGTGACTTGACGGTGACTGCGGAAGTGACCGCAGACGTTTTGGGTGCTGTTGCTGACTCGTTTAACTTGACAATTCAAAATCTGCGCGAAATTGTCCATCAGGTGAAGCAGGCGGCTCGGGAGGTCAGCAAAGGCGCTACGGATAGTGCTAAGTTTGCGGGCGATTTGTCTTCCGACGCGCTGCGGCAAGCTGAGGAACTGGCGGCAACGCTGAATTCCGTGCAAGTCCTCACCGACGCGATTCAGCGGGTCGCAGAAAGCGCTAGAGAGGCGGAAGAAGTAGCCCGGGGCGCGGCGGCAACGGCTCTGAAAGGTGGCGAGGCTGTGGAGCGGACGGTGGCAGGGATTTTGGAAATTCGAGAAACAGTAGCAGAAACCACGAGAAAAGTCAAGCGCTTGGCGGAAGCTTCTCAAGAAATTTCTAAGATTGTGGCTTTAATTGCGACGATCGCCTCCCGGACGAATTTGTTGGCCCTCAACGCCAGTATTGAGGCGGCGAGAGCTGGGGAAGCGGGCAGGGGTTTCGCGATCGTGGCAGACGAGGTGCGACAATTGGCAGACCGATCGGCTAAGTCTTTGAAAGAAATCGAACAGATCGTGATGCAAATTCAAAGCGAAACCGGCGCGGTAATGACGGCCATGGAAGAAGGGACGCAGCAGGTTATTGAGGGGACAAGATTGGCAGAACAGGCGAAGCGATCGCTTGAAGATATCATTCAAGTAACTAACCGAATTGACGTGCTAGTGCGATCGATTACTGCAGACACTGTAGAGCAAAACGAAACCGCTCGCGCCGTAGCTTCTGTGATGCAAGCAGTGGAATTAACTGCTCAGGAAACCTCCCAAGAAGCGCAGCGAGTTTCGGGTGCTTTGCAAAACTTGGTGGGCGTTGCTCGCGACCTTTTGACATCGGTGGAAAGATTCCGAGTAGAAACAGCAGAAAGACAATAATCAATTGTCTAATGCTTTTTTTGCGGGCTGATTTACAATCCGATTAGTGTGGCAATAATGGGATACAAAAAGCACCCTCGCAGTCTTGAAACCGCTGCGGGGCTGCCAATTCAACACCTAAAGCAAGTAGGAGTTGCACAGATGGGCGACAACATAGTAGAAGTAATTCCTGGCATATTTGGTGAGATTCAGCCGACGGGGTGTATTATCTCTACCCTCTCCAAAAACAGCAGGGGCTATGCCAACAAAAGACTTCGCATTAACGGTGAATGGAAAACGCTGACAGTCCACCGTTTAGTATTAGAAAATATTTTAGGTCGTCCGATTAGACCGGAATACTTTGCTTGCCACACTTGCGATGTCCGCAACTGCATTAATTCCAACCATTTATGGGAAGGTTCTAGACGTGAAAATTCTCAAGATAGGTTTAAGAAAGGACGGATTAAAGATGTAGGAAGTACATCGGCTCCTCAACCTCAAAAACAAGTGCGAGGCATAGAAGTAATTCCAGGCATTCGCGCTGAAATACAGCCGAACGGCTGCATGATTTGTACGTTGGCTAAAAGAAGTGATGGTTACGCCATTAAAGGTACTAAAATTAATGGCCAAACAAAAAGTTTCTACGCTCACAGACTTGTACTGGAACACAAACTGGGACGGCCTGTCAAACCCGGTTATTTTGCGTGTCACAGTTGCGACGATCGCGGTTGTGTCAATCCAGACCATTTGTGGGAAGGAACCCCCGCCGATAACTCCCGCGATGCTATAGAAAAAAACCGCTTTCCTTTCGTTCCAGGCAATATCTGCCCTAACCGCAAACTAAAACCCGAACAGGTGCGGGAGATTCGCTATCTTTTAGGTGAGGGCATATCGAAAAGAAAAATAGCCAGGACATTTGCCATATCTCACAGTCAGATTATTCTCTTGGCAAGGGGCGAGATCTACAAAGAGCTTCTCTAGAACTACTAACATAGACCCAATACAATAACGCTTAAAATCAGGAATAAAACTATGCTGCCGGAGCAACAACAGAGGATAATGGGCTACTTTATTGAGGAGGCAAAAGACCACCTCAATACGATCGAACAAGGCTTGCTGAATCTGCAAACCACGATCGAAGACCCAGAACTGGTCAACGAAGTATTTAGGGCCGCTCACTCTGTCAAAGGAGGAGCAGCAATGCTGGGGCTGACCAGCATTCAACAAACAGCTCACCGACTAGAAGATAGTTTTAAAGTTTTAAAAGAGTGCAGCGTTAAAGTAGACCAACAGCTAGAGTCCCTTTTTCTGCGAATTTTTGACACATTGCAAGGACTCTTAGAGCAACTGTCGGGGCCTTTTGGACTGACAGAAGAATTGGGAGAACAGATGGTTCGAGAATTAGAACCAGTATTTGAAGAGCTCAACGGGCACTTGGGGGGACTCGTCGGACACGGAGAACACCATGCAGACGAGACCTACGCGATGCCAGTACCCGAACCAGTTATGGCGGGGATGGGAGTCGGGGCGTTAGCCTCATCAAGGAGTATTCCGGATTCGCGGTCAGTTTACGCACCTGATGCCAGATCAACAGAAGACAGCGCGCTGCAGCTAGTATTTGACTCAGACGTGCCGGCGAGGATGCGGGAACTCCTGCAAGAGTTCAAACAGCCCGAGGGGCCAGAAAGCAGGCGGCAACTCAAGAACATTTGTCGGAATTTGCTCAGGGCGGGGGAAGAATTTGGACTGCCTTGCTGGATAGAATTGATTCAAGCTGTATCCAAGGCGATCGCCAACCCAGAAAATACCTACCGCACCTTAGCCCCAACGGTGATCAAAGACATCAAACAAGCGCAAGAACTTGTAATTTCTGGTCTAGAATCGTCGATCGCACCAAGCGCAAAACTTCTGGCGCTGCAGCCGGCTGTTCTGGTTCCAGAAACGGATTTTGAAGATTTGCTGGCATTCGCTCAACCGAGTAAATCGGGGACAAATGGGGTTTCTGTTGAGGATGAGGCCTGGGATATGGTGGGATCGGGCGATGCCCCGGATGGATTGAACAAGTTGCTGCCAACTATTTCTGGGCTGAGTATAGACGAGCTGTTCGACCAACTCGACAGCGGCGACAGCAACGATGACAGTGGCCTTCGCTCCGCCCAGTTCGACGATTCCGCCTTCGCAGAATCGGATATGGAGACGGGTGCTTTTAGAGGCTCGACCCGCACGGGCCCGGAAGTGGGCGCGGCAGAACTCAACACTTTAGCTGACTTGTTTGACGGCGAGTCGCCGGATCTCGACGGCACTTGGGAAGAAGAAGAAGACCTCGACTATGCACAGTCTTCTGGGATATCGGCGGCGGGAATGCTGGGGTCAGACGATGACAATTCCGGCGATTTTACTGATTTGTTGTTTGACGAATACGATTCGGAAAGTTCCGAAACGAACACAAAGCCTCCGATTGATGACCTGACGAGTTTGTTTGGGGAGGATTTGCTGTTTGGAGAGGAGGCAGAGGGGTCGGCAGTAGCTGCCGGTCAGAAAAATGGGGGTTCGAGCCAGCGGTTAACTCGCAAACAGCTTAAAACGGGTAACGGTAAGGGCGGTTTGGAGCGGCGAGAGGAGACGGTAGCCCCAGCCAGGGGACAAGCGGACGAAGATGCTCTCGGTACGCTTTTGGACGAAGTGGCCGCCCAAACTTCTGCTGGTGTTACAGACAATGCTGATTTCGATAACTTGTTCGGCGATTTAGGCTTATCTGAGGCAACGGATGTGCCGGCAGTTTCTTCGGAGTATTCCCTGAAGTCGGAGGCTTTAGACGGAGAATCGAAGGAGCCTGCAGCAGGGGGGGGCAATAATGATTCAGCGGATGCCGAAGCGCTTGGTCTCCCTGAAATGGATGATTTCGAGTTGTTCTCTGAGCTTGGCGAGGACTCGGATTTGAGCGAGCTGTTAGGGATTACTTCTAATTTCCTTTCTTCAGAAGACGAAGGTACGGAGAACGGGGGCGATCGAGATCGAGCTGCTGGCATCCCACAAAATGAGGAAAGGGGCAACGTTCTTAACATGACATCAAATTCTGATTTAGATATCTCTGCGGATGAAAACTGGCTAGAAGATGCTTTCGGCCTGGAAGACGAGTCTGTGCAATCGCTCAACCTGGAGCTGGACGATACGGATTTAGATGCGCTGTTTGGGGATATGACCTCGGGTGCGATTTCTGAGGATGAACAGACTGTGCGCGATCGGCAAGGAGTGGCTACTTCCCGAGAAGCGGCAGATTTGGCTGAGCTGTTCGGTTCTGTACCTACGGGTACTGAGTATGACGGAGAAGCTTCGGGGCAAGCCCGTGGGGGTTGGCTGAATGATGGGGATTCACATTTGCTCGGTGCCGGTGTCGGAGTTGATGAGGGCGACTTGGGGAGTTTGTTCGACAACAATGGTGCTACTGTTTCCGAAAACGGCTTGACAAATTCGGCAGCGGTTGAACTTGGGGCTTTGTCCGATCGTCCTGAGTCGGAAATTTCAAATGTCGAATCTGATGAGGGCGCAGTTTTCGATTTGTTGGAGGATATGTTTGGGGAAGGCATGGTGCAGGACGGCGATGCTGGAGCGGCGCCAGATGACGGCGCGGCTCTTGATGTTGAGGAATTGTCGGCCCAACTTCCCGATGGTTTGTCCGACGAGGTGGGTGGGGATTTGTTCGATCGAGCCGAAACAGATGGCGCCGGGGAGTCTGAGGGCGAAGATGATTTGTTTGATGCCCTGGAAACAGATTTTTCGAGTGCGGATTTAGAGGCGCTGCCGACAGAATCTCTTGATGGTATGTTTGAGGGCGATGCTGACTTGCTCTCGGCGATGGAAACCGGGGCTACTCTCAACAACGCGATTTGGATGGGTTTTGACGATTTGTTGGATTCCATCGATGCTGAGGTTCTGGTGACTTCGGAACTGACGACGGGCTTTTGGGACGCTGAGGACGAGTCGGCCCAGGCCGATTCCTCAGAGTTGGAAGAGGGGTCGCTGGCAGACTTTTTTGGCGAGGACGAATCAGGCGCTGAGGATGACGAAGGCAATTTTGACGATTTAGAAGCACTGTTAATTGCAGGGGGTGCTGGAGCTGTCATAGCAGCTTCTGGGAGTACAAATCAGAGTCCGGTAAATACAGAAGTTTTCTCGGATCTCGAAGAGCTCCTCAGCGAGAGCGCAACTATGCCGGAAATTCCTGCACCGGCGACAACTGCCAGTAAAGCTTCGCGCGCTGCAGCCGAGGAGAGCGACGACGAATTTGGCGATTTGGAAAAACTGCTGGAAGATCCCAAGGAGAGCGGCCGCCAAGGGGAAGCCAATATGGGGCCGTCGGCGATCAACAGACCCAGGCGCAATATGCGCGCGGGCGGGTTCGGCGACCAAACGATGCGGGTGCCGATCAAGCAACTGGATAACCTCAGCAATTTGATGGGGGAACTGGTGGTGAACCGCAACAGTTTGGAGCAAGACCAAGAACGGATGCGGCAGTTTTTGGACAATTTGCTGCACCAGGTTGCGCTGCTGAGCGATGTGAGCCAGCGGACTCAGGATTTCTACGAGCGGAGTCTTTTGGAGATTGCTTTGCTGGCAAACCGCCAGGGACACCGATCGGCCTGGCGCTCTGAGGATTCGGCCCACACTCGGGAAAGTGCCTGGAGACCGGAGGAAATGGACAGGTTTACTCCTTTCCACAGTTTGGCTCAGGAGATTATTGAGCTGATCGTGCGGGTGCGGGAGTCGGCGGCGGACATTGAGTTTTTGGTGGATGAGGCGGATCAGGTGACTCGCCAACTGCGGCAAGTTACTACTCAACTGCAAGAAGGTTTGACTCGCGCCCGGATGAAGCCGTTTGCGGAGACGACGGACAGGCTGTTCCGGGCGGTGCGGGAAATTGCGATTAAGTGCGGGAAGCAGGCTCAGTTGCAGGTTGAGGGTAAGGATATTCAGATCGACAAGATGATTGTGGATCAGCTATATGACCCGATGACTCATTTGGTGAACAATGCCATTACTCACGGGATCGAACCGCCCGAAGTGCGTCTGGCGGCTGGGAAGCCAGCAGTCGGCAGAATTACCATTCGCGCTTTCCACCAAGGGAACCAAACCGTGGTTTCGGTTTCTGACGACGGGGCGGGAATTGACCCGCAACGGGTGAAGGCGAAGGCGATTAAGCAGGGTATGCTGACGGCGGCTCAGGCTCAGAGGATGTCTCGCTCGGAAGTTTACGATTTGCTGTTTATGCCGGGTTTCAGCACTCAGGAACAGGCTACAGAGTATGCCGGCCGGGGGGTCGGTATGAATGTGGTGCAGACTTCCTTGCAGGAGATTCGCGGTACTGTGTCGATCGATTCAACCATCGGCAAGGGGACTGTGTTTACCATCCGTTTACCTCTGGTGTTGAGCATTTCTAAGGCTCTGACTTGCATTAGCGATCGAGCTCGCATTGCTTTCCCGATGGATGGGGTCGAGGATATGATCGATGTGCCTCGCGATCAGGTGACGACGGGGGCGGACGGTTTGCCTTGCATTGAGTGGCGGGGTCAAAGCTTGCCGTTCAGGCCGCTGCGGGATTTGCTGGCTTACAACCGCCATTTGGGCCGGGGCAGTGTTTACGGGTTTAATACTGACGATGACATGATTTCGGTGATCGTGCTGCGGTCTGCTGGCAATTTCTTAGCGGTGCAGGTGGATCAGGTTTCGACGGAACAGGAAATTGTGATCAAGCCGTTGGAAGGGCCGGTGCCGAAGCCGATCGGGATTGCTGGGGCCACGGTGCTCGGGGACGGTCGGATCGTGGCAATTGCGGACGTTCTGGAACTGATCGATTTGGCTACCGGAAGGCTGCGTAAGGACACTGGCGGTACGCTTTGGGATGAGAGCGAGAAGGCTACTAAGGAGGCGGAAATCGAGAAGACTGAGCCGACTGTGCTGATTGTGGATGACTCGATTACGGTGCGATCGCTCTTGTCGATTACTTTCGAGAAGTCTGGCTATCGTGTGGAAGAAGCTCGCGACGGTAAGGAAGCTTGGGAAAAGATGAAATCTGGTCTGCCTTGCGATATCGTTTTCTGCGATATTGAAATGCCGAGAATGGACGGTTTGGAACTACTTTCTCGGATGCAGAAGGATGCGGTTTTGTGTGAATTGCCGATCGCGATGTTGACTTCTCGCGGTGCTGACAGACACCGCCAAATGGCTTACAGTTTGGGCGCGAAAGGTTATTTCACTAAGCCTTATTTGGAGGAGCAATTGCTTGATGCTGCTTCTCGGATGTTGAAAGGTGAGGTTGTTGGTGCTCCGGTTGCTGTGTAATGTGTAAATGTGCGTTTATCTGCGGTTGAAAAAGGCAATTTCTCCGACCGCAGATAAGAATTAATAAAGGCGGATTCACGCAGATAATCTCTAATTCATCTGCGTGAATCTGTGTTTATCTGCGTTTATCTGCGGTTAAAAAAGGGAATTTCTTAACCGCAGATAAAAATAGATAGACCGGGATTGACGCAGGTTTAGCTCGCGCTTTCGGTTTTGGTGGTAGGCTGGGAAAGTGGGGTTTAGCGGAAGGGCGATCGAGGTTATGAATGAACGCTGAAGAACTTTTAGAAAAATACGCAGCAGGACAGCGCAACTTTAGGGGAGCAGACTTAAGTGGGGTAGACCTTCAAGGTGCAGACTTGAGCGGGATAGATTTACAGGATGCCAATTTGTCCAGAGCAGAATTGAGTGAAGCAATCCTGAGTAAGGCAAGCCTTCACAGGACAAACCTCAGCAGGGCATCATTAAAAGGTGCGAATTTGAGTAAGGTAATGTATGGTTCACAAAATCTATCTTGGGCAGACCTTAGCGGTGCTGATTTAAGTGGAGCAAGCTTGAGTGGTGCCAACTTAACTAATGCCAATCTAGATAAAGCAAACTTGAGGGGAGCAAATCTAGCCTCTGCTAACATAACTTTAGCTTCTTTGATAGAGACAAACCTGAGTCTAGCCAATCTGACTGATGCAAATTTGACTGGGGCAAACTTGACTAAGGCAGACTTATGTCGCGCAGAGTTAGGTGGCGCAAAAATTATACAAACTAATTTTCAAGGAGCTAATTTACGAGAAGTAAATATGCCTAAATTGGGTCTATCTAGCGAAAATCTAGCTGATGCAAATTTGAGTCGATGCGACTTGGAAAAGGCATATCTCACCAAAGCTAATCTGCAAAGAGCAAACCTAGAGCAAGCCAATCTGCAAGGCGCACATTTGAGCAATGCAAATCTAGCTGATGCAAATTTGAGTCGATGCGACTTGGAAAAGGCATATTTCAACAACGCTAATCTGCAAAGAGCAAACCTAGAGCAAGCCAATCTGCACGAGGCAAATTTGAGCAATGCAAATCTGGAGGGAGCAAATTTGAAGAAGGCTAACTTGATGAATGCAAACAGCTATGGCTGGAATATCAGAAATGCAGACTTCACTGATGCGATAATGCCCGATGGAGAAATCTACCAATCAGAAATCTCCGAACCAGAAATCGATTACAAACCGGAAACCTCTCAACAAGAATCCCAAAAAGTGACATCTATGACGCGCAAAATTATTCGTACTGACAAAGCACCTGCACCCGTGGGCCCTTACAATCAAGCCATTGCCGCAACGGGCACTATGCTGTTTGTAGCAGGTCAAATTGCGATCGACATTAGACTAAACGATATTGTCTACACCGACGATGTGGCAAAACAAACCGAACAAGTCATGGCAAATCTCGAAGCGATTCTCACAGAAGCGGGCGCTACTTGGTTGGATGTGGTAAAAACTACGGTTTTCCTCAAAGATATGAATGATTTTGCCGCCGTGAATGCGGTTTATGCGAAATATTTTGATGCGGAAACAGCACCGGCGCGCGCTTGTGTGGAGGTTTCGCGTTTGCCGAAAGATGTGTTAGTTGAAATTGACTGTATTGCTGTGATTTGATTTCATCTTCTTTGAGAAACCAGGCTTTTTCCATAAGCCTGGTTTCTGGATATTTGGTTTTTTTTATGTTTCTGAGTGATTTAACCGCAGAGGGCGCTGAGGGCGCTGAGAAAGAGGGGAGAGAGATGAATAATTTGAAAGTTTATTTATAGCAACCGCCGAGGGTAAAGTGCGCGAGTGTATTAACTTCTACAGCCGATCGCACTTTTGTCGATCTGTCGCTGTCGCGCACCTACTCCCAAATCAATCTGAAACAATCAGATTTTATCTCAATTAGCAATTAGCAATTACTAATTACGAGTTAGCAATTAGCAATTAGCAATTACTCTACAAGTAATTACCAATTACCAACTGTAAACTATTTATTCAACGCTTCGCGGGCGGCTACCGCTTCGTCGGGATGAATATTCAAGCGGGTCAAATTAATTCGACCTTTATTGTCAATTTCTCGCACTTTGACAATCACTTCATCGTTTACAGCTAACTCGTCTTCCACTTTGCCAACGCGGTAGTCCGCTAACTGGGAAATGTGAATCATGCCTTCTTTTCCTGGCAAAATTTCCACGAAAGCGCCGATCGGAATAATTCGAGTTACGCGGCCGACATACACGTCTCCTGCATTCAACTTGCGCGTCATGCCTTGGACAATGTTGTAAGCCCGCTGAGCTTTTTCGCTGTCGTTGCCAGCAATTGTCACGGTTCCGTCGTCTTCGATGTCTATTTTGACACCGGTTTCTTCGGTGATGGCTTTGATCGTTTTGCCACCAGGCCCAATTACCAAACCGATAAATTCTGGATCGATTTTCAGGGTTAGCAAACGCGGTGCAAACGGCGACATTTCCTTGCGGGGAGTGTCGATGGTTGCCAGCATTCTTTCTAAAATTTGCAGTCTGGCCGGTTTGGCTTGACGGATGGCATTGGCAATCACATCTAAGGGCAAACCTTTGATTTTCATGTCCATCTGCAAAGCGGTAATACCGGTGTCGGTACCAGCTACTTTGAAGTCCATGTCGCCTAAAAAGTCTTCAATTGCCTGAATGTCAGTCAAAATTCGGACTTCATCGCCTTCTTTAATTAAGCCCATTGCCGCGCCGCTGACGGGTTGGGAAAGGGGAACGCCTGCATCCATTAATGCTAGCGTTGAGGCGCAAACTGAACCCATTGAGGTCGAACCGTCGGAAGAAAGGACTTCTGAAACTACGCGAATCACGTAGGGGAAATCTTCTTTGGATGGCAAAACCGGCAGCAAAGCGCGTTCTGCGAGGGCTCCGTGACCGATTTCTCGGCGTCCGGGCGATCGCATCGGCTTGGTTTCTGCTACCGAAAACGGCGGGAAATTGTAGTGGTGGAGGTAGCGTTTGTCTTGCTGCGGGTGCAAGTCGTCCCCTAAGTCTTGGGCGTCGCCTGGGGTTCCCAGGGTAGCTGCGGACAAGACTTGAGTCAACCCGCGATTAAACAACCCAGTGCCGTGTACTCGCGACGGCAGCACGCCTACGCGACAAGAAACGGGTCGCACCTCGTCTAGCTTGCGACCGTCTACACGGACGCCATCTTCGAGGATCTGCTTCCGCATCATTTTTTTGGTAACGTCTTTGAAAACGTTGCCGATCGCCTTGCTGTTGGCGGTGGCGGCTACTTTTACCGGGTCCTCTTCCGGGAGTTCGGCGATCGCAGCTTCGACTTCATTTGCCTTAACTTCGTCCAATGCTGCATTCCGTATTGTTTTGTCTTTTTCAAATCTTGACAAAATGATGCGGATGGGTTCTTGGGCGCGATCGCGAATAAAGTTTTCCAGGGCCGAGTCTAGGGATGGGCGTTCCTCTACCACCAAATCGATGCCCAATTCCGCCATAATTTCGCGCTGCGCTTGAATCAAGTCACAGGCTGCTTCATAGCCGAAGTCGATCGCCTCGATGATATCCTGTTCGGGCAACTGGTTGGCGCCGGCTTCTACCATGATTACTCCGTCAGGAGAACCAGCTACCACGAGATCCAACTCGCCTTCTTTGATTTCGCTGTAGGTGGGGTTGATGATGAAATCGTCCCCTACCAAACCGACTCGTACTGCGGCCATCGGCCCGTAAAACGGCATTTTCGCCAGCAGTATCGCCACCGAAGCCCCCGTCACTGCCAAAACGTCCGGTGGCACTTGTTCGTCCATCGAAACCGTTGTGGCTACAACTTGGATGTCATCTCGCAGCCAGCTTGGAAATAGCGGGCGCAGCGGTCGATCGATCAAACGGCCAGTCAAAGTCACTTTTTCGGGGGGACGCCCTTCCCTTCGCAAAAATCCACCGGGAATTTTACCGCCAGCGTAGAGTCTCTCTTCGTAATCCACCAACAGGGGCAGGAAATCAATTCCTTCTCTCCCCTGCGATCGAGTCGCTGTCACTAAAACCGCTGTGTCACCCGACTGAATCAAAACTGCACCGCCTGCTTGAGGCGCTAGTAAACCAATCTTCAGTCTAATATCCCGTCCATCGAAGGATATTGACTTGTCTATCTCTACCATGTAGCACTGCTTCCTTATCTACCACATTCTTTCTCTGTCGGGATCGTAACATTACCACAGGATGTTTGAGAGTCCGACGCCAAAAGACAGGGATAATCGCCTCGCGATCCACTGTCTGCGTCTGGCTTATAAGCATTTATACTCTCAAATTATTTTTTGCAGTCTGGGGTCGATTCTCCGGTCGATCGCCCGCTAAACGCCTTCCATAGATGGTACTATGAATTTTCATTTGGGAATTGGGACGTTGAAGGAAGAAGGAAGAAGGATTTAGTTATCTAGGACAGGGAATAAGCCGTAAGGTGGTTAGGGCGCACCCTACATATACAGGTTCTACCTAATTCCTGTCTGGCTCAAAATATCCTTTGTTTGTTTTAAAAAATATTCATAAATCCCATATAAATGCTGTAGTCAACCTCGCAAATAAATAAAAATATCAGGGTAAAAAAAGATGGCAATTTTACACGGCAGTTGGCTACTTGACAATGACAAAAGTTGCTTATTTATTTGGGGAGAAACGTGGCGAAAATTTGGGGCGATTGACACCACAGCGGGGATAAATCTACAGCATCCCTTAGCAATGACCGAAGCTGAATTTAAGACTTTCCTAAATTCATTGCAGCAGTCGGGAAAACTGGATTGGCAATTACCGGAAACCGCAGAAACTCCACCGGAAAAAAGCAAAAAAACTCGGCGGTCGCCCAAAAGTCAAAACGCAGAACTTACCGCCCCAAACTCCTCAATTAAAAGGGAAATTCTGGCGCTCGCACTTCCCACCCAAATCTCAGAATCGAACGCAAATCTGATGCCGCAGCACTCAGCAGCAGCACTTGAGGAACCGGCAAAAACCGAGGAAATTTACCTTTATCCCTGGCAAGTCGAGGGTTTTTGTCTCAACCCTCAAGCAGCTTTTGTTTTCTTGCAATCACTACCGCTTAACAGCACGGAACCCGACTCTTTTGTCGGCTCAGATTTGCGTTTTTGGTCTCATATTGCTAGGTGGAGTTTGGATTTGTTGGCAAGATGCAAATTTTTGCCTGGATTGGAGAAACAGTCCGACGGTTCTGCTATTGCCAAATGGCAACCCCTGTTAGATAGTTCTACAGATACACTCCGCCTCGCCACTTTTGTCAAGCAAATGCCGACGGCTTGCAGAACATATCAATCGAAGGAAGAAGGAAGTTCGGCAACGGATTCTGTAACGGATGTAACGGATGTAACGGATGTCAGTCCGATGTCCGTCGGAAGAAGGAAGAAGGAAGAAGGAAGAGGGGAAAAGGAAGAAGAATCCAGTCAATTGCCTTTAGCGGTGGATTTGCCGATGGGGGCGGAGGAATTGGTGTTAGGCTTTTTGAGTAGTATTGTAGATAGTCAAGTGCGATCCTCTTCGAGGGCTGCGCTAACGGCTGGTAGCTCTACTTTAGAGATCAAAACAGTTTCTCCTGTGCGCGACTGGCTGCAAGCTTTGCAGCAGGAATCTGGGATAGTTCAAGTAGAAACAACAGCATTGGAAAACTTAGCAACCAAGCTGAGTGCTTGGACTGCACCGCTGCAAAATCAATTATCTCAACAAAGTCAATTTCGCACTTGCTTTCAACTCATCCCACCAGCGCCCGGTAAAGCCAACTGGAATTTAAATTATTGCTTGCAAGCAGCAGATGAAACCGACTTTTTGGTGGACGCGACAACTGTTTGGAACAACTCTGTCGAGCGTTTGGCTTATGCGGGGCGGACAATAGAATTGCCTCAAGAAACTTTGCTTAGCGGCTTGGGTTTAGCCTCGAAACTTTATCCGTTAATTGAACCGAGTTTGCAAGCACAGCGGCCTCAATCTTGCCAATTAAATCCGCTGCAAGCATACGAGTTTATTAAGTCTGTAGCTTGGCGGTTTGCTGATAGCGGGTTGGGCGTAGTTTTGCCGCCTAGTTTGACAAAGACGGATGGTTGGGCGAGCCGTTTGGGTTTGAGCATTCAAGCGGAAACTCCGAAAGTGACTCCGGCGAAAGGCGGGTTGGGATTGCAAAGTCTGCTAAATTTTAAGTGGGAATTGACGATCGGCGGACAGCGCATTTCTAAGGCAGAATTTGACAGATTGACCGCGTTGAATTCGCCTTTGGTGGAAATTAACGGCGAGTGGGTGGAGTTGCGCGCGCCGGATGTGAAAGCGGCTCAAACTTTTTTTGCCAGTCGCAAAGAGCAAATGACTCTTTCTTTGGAGGATGCTTTGCGTTTGGCGTCGGGCGATACTCAGATGATCGAAAAATTGCCTGTGGTGAATTTTGAGGCTACGGGTCAACTTCAGGAATTGTTGAATACTTTGAGCGATAATCAAGCGGTAAGTGCGATCGCAACTCCGGCTAGTTTCCGAGGACAATTGCGACCTTATCAAGCCCTAGGAGCAGGCTGGTTAGCATTCTTAGAACGCTGGGGTTTGGGTGCTTGTCTCGCGGACGATATGGGGCTTGGTAAGACCATCGAGCTAATTGCTTTCCTCGTGCACTTACAAGAACAAGATTCTCTAGAAGCGCCAACATTACTGGTTTGTCCGACATCAGTATTGGGCAATTGGGAGCGCGAAGTCAAGAAATTTGGCCCGACGCTAAAAGTGTTAGTTCACCACGGAGACAAGCGCGCTAAAGGCAAAGCCTTTCCGGCTGAAATTAAAGGAAAGGATTTAATAATTACCAGTTACGCCTTGGTGTTTCGCGATGCGAAGGAATTTCAAGGCATTAAATGGCAAGGATTGGTTTTAGATGAAGCGCAAAATATTAAAAATTCCGAGGCTAAGCAGTCGCAAGCGGTGCGACAAATCGAGGCATCTTTTAGAATTGCGCTGACAGGAACTCCGGTGGAAAATAGACTGCAAGAATTGTGGTCAATTTTAGAATTTCTGAATCCTGGCTATTTGGGACCGCGCAATTTCTTTCAGCGCCGATTTGCAATTCCGATCGAGAAATACGGAGATAGGGAATCTTTGCAGACTTTGCGATCGCTCGTTCGGCCTTTCATCCTCCGCCGCCTGAAAACTGACAAAGAAATCATCCAAGATTTGCCCGAAAAACAGGAGATGACTGTATTTTGCGGGCTGGCGGCTCAACAGGCGGTATTATATCAGAAAATAGTCGAAGAGTCAATAGCGGAATTAGAATCAGCAGAAGGCATTCAGCGCCGGGGAATGATTCTGGCCTTGCTGGTAAAACTCAAGCAGCTTTGCAACCATCCGGCTCTTGTGAAAGCAGAAGCTAAGCCGAAAGAATTGGAGATTAAGAGTCAGGAATCGGGCAAATTGCAGCGGTTGGTGGAAATGTTAGAAGAGGTGCTCGCGGAGGGCGATCGGGCTTTAATTTTTACTCAATTTGCCGAATGGGGAAAACTCCTGAAACCGCATCTAGAACAACATTTAGGGCGAGAAGTTTTGTTCTTGTACGGAGGAATTCGGCAACAGCAGCGGGAAGAAATGATCGATCGCTTCCAGCACGACCCCCAAGGCCCGCCGATTATGATTTTATCCTTAAAAGCAGGCGGTACAGGCCTGAACTTAACCAGAGCCACCCACGTTTTTCACTATGACAGATGGTGGAATCCCGCAGTAGAAAATCAGGCAACTGACCGCGTATTTCGTATCGGTCAAACTCGCAACGTGCAAGTGCATAAATTTGTCTGCACTGGCACGTTAGAGGAGAAAATACACGATATGATCGAAAGCAAAAAAGCTCTAGCCGAACAAGTTGTCAGCGCCGGCGAAAACTGGCTCACCGAGCTAGATACAGACCAACTTCGGAATTTACTAATCCTCGATCGCAATGCTATCATAGAAACGGAAGAAGAATAATGTGCTTAATTTTCTTCGGTTTCGAGTGAGGACTTTAGTTCTCAACCATCAGAGGAATTACGCACTCTGACCACAGAAACCGGGTTTTCTACCAGGATTAAAGGTTATAGTCCTGTTTTTTCGTAAAAAACCCGGTTTCTGACTCTCGCGACGATAACTAAAGCTTTCTTCCTCCTTCCTTCTCTCGCGACTATAACTAAAGCTTTCTTCCTTCTTCCTCCTTCCTTCCCTCGCGACAATAACTAAAGCTTTCTTCCTTCTTCCTTCTTCCTTCTTCCTTCTTCCTTCTTCCTTCGGCTTATGATTGACAGAGAATGGTGGACACAACAGTGGTTAGATTTAATCAATACCTACCGCTTCAAAAAGCGCTTAGAACGTGGCTGGCAGTACGCGCGCGAAGGTAAAGTTCTTAGCATTAAATTTCCCAATCAAGAAGTAATTGCCATAGTTCAAGGAACCGATCCAAAACCCTATCAAGTTTCTTTAGGACTGGATACATTGACTGATGAAGATTGGGATTATGTGATTGAAAATATGTCGCAAAGAGCAGTTTTTTCAGCTAAACTCTTAGCAGGAGAAATGCCGCACAATATTGAAGATGTATTTGCAGCAGCAGGCAAAACGCTATTTCCGTTAAGCTTATCTGATATTCGATCGCGCTGTAGCTGTCCTGACCCCAAAAACCCTTGCAAACACATCAGTGCAGTATACTACTTATTGGGCGATCGCTTCAGCGAAGACCCCTTCGTACTCTTTCAATTGCGGGGGAGAACCAAAGAGCAAATATTGACAGCACTTCGTCAAAGACGAGGTACGCAAGGAGAGGAAAATTCCCAACTCAACTCCGGCGAAAATGCCCCCACTGCGAATTCTAAATTGCCGAAGGTCGATCGCTTTTGGGAATACAATCAGCAGCTAGAATCATCTTTAGTAGTTATTGTACCGCCGCCCAGCAGCGAGACAGTATTAGATATCTTAGGTCCAATTCCCCTCGCAACCGACGGAAAAGGAACCGCTAGCAAATCCTCGCCCGCATCTGACGCACTCAAGCAGCATTTTAGCAAAATCTACCAAGCAGTTAGCCAGCAAGCCGTTTTAGCAGCCCTGAAACGGGGCGAAGGAGATTAACCTAATTTACTCGCAGAGATGATACGAGGGACTCTGGCTGTTAACAAATCAGGCTTTCATACCCCTTTTATTCTTTAGTCCCTCTCTCCTGGAACGAGAGTTTGTGTTGGATAGATTTCAACCGACGAGTCTTACTTTTTGCAATTTCAGTTTACACTTCCCACAAATTACTTATAATCTCTATCAACTCCTGGGGGCGTTTAATCAAAAAATCGGGATTGTGTGCAGCCAAAGCCTCCTGAGAATTAAAACCCCAAGCTACAGCAATTACCTTAATCCCTGTTTTTCGAGCAGCTTCTATATCTCTAATCTCATCTCCCACATAAACAACTTGTTTAGAATTTATATGTTCTCTTGTTAGCCAGCTATTAATAACTTTATGTTTCCCAAAAGTTGAACCCGAGTAAATAAATGTGAAAGTGTCTTGCAAACCATTTGTTTCCAGCGATGCCAAGACATTTTCTCGGGAATTAGATGTGATAATGCCCAGTTGAAATCCCTGTTTTTTTAGATCAAGTAAAACTTCTTTAATTCCCGGAAATAATTGAATATTGGGAATTTCGCTGCGTAACTCTGCTTTCAACATTCTAATCAACAGCGGGAATTTGAAGATAGAAATGCCCGAATACTGAAGGAGTTGCCAAGAAGTTAAATTGCTCAGTTGAGCGATTTGCTCTTTGGTCGCCGATTTAAAACCTAATTCTACTGACAAACGGTTAGTGATGCTCAGAAGAATATCGATTGTATCTGCTAAAGTACCGTCAAAATCAAAAATAATTACTTTGGTCATTGGACAATAGCAAATAAGGAACGGGGGAGCATAAAATTTTAGATTTTAGATTTTAGATTTTAGATGGGAAATGATTTACTGCATAATGTATTCACTCTTGGCGAGCCGTACATAGCCTAAGGTTATTATCTATAGGGTAAGGTGCCCCCTAAGCACCCTGACGAACATCTCAACTTTTAAGGGTTAATTTGATTGGCTTTGGCATTTCGCCGCAGCATTTCGGGTTTAATGCGCCGCAGCGCCGAAGCGGTAAATCTGCGGTTCCATTCCTCGTCGGAAATGTCCGCTAATTCTGCAAGTGTCGGCGCTATATTTTCAGGATAAGGCTCAAACTCTGCAACATCAGTTGGTTTAGCAAATCGCTGATTCCAAGGACAAACATCCTGACAAATATCACAACCTGCTACCCAACCTTGTAAATTAGATGCAATTTCGTCGGGCAATTTTTCGGCTCGATTCTCGATCGTGTGATAAGCTATACATCGATCGGCATTCACCACAAAAGGCTCAGTAATTGCCCCCGTCGGACACGCCTCAATGCAGCGAGTACAAGTACCGCAATGTTCCGTATGGGGTTCATCGGGCGCTAACTCCAAATTAGTCAAGATTTCGCCCAAAAACACCCAAGAACCGTATTCGCGCGAAATTACATTACCATTTTTGGCAATCCAGCCAATCCCTGCACGCTGTGCCCACATTTTATCTTGAATAGGCCCGGTATCAGCATAATACCGCGCTTCAATTCCCTCGCCTTGCGATCGCACCCAATTTGCCAAAACCTTCAGTTTTTTGTGCAGGATTTTGTGATAATCCCTTCCCCAGCCGTAGCGAGAGATTTTAGCATATTCGACTCCGGGCTCGACCCTCCCCTCCAAAGGGGGATTCGGGGGGCGTTGGTGAGGCGTGTAGTAGTTGATGGCGACACATATTAAGGACTGCACCTCTGGCATCACCAATTGAATATCCTGCCGCTTTGGGTTGGCCATCCATGCCATATCCGCCTGATAACCCTTGTCCAGCCAAGCCTGCAATCGTTGTTTTTCTAGATCGAAATCCGCGTCTTTTGAGGCTATCCCGACTTTGTGAAATCCCAACTCAAGGGCTTTTTGCTTCACCAAAATGCTGCTACTTGCCGCTTTCATTTGATACCAGGTAAATATTTACCTTTTGTATTGACTATTTTGATTTTATATGATATGTAAAGCAATTTTTAACGATCGGTTTCCTAAATAAACTAATTCCGCGCACAATCTAGTGACGGCGATCGCAATTTACCAAACCATTCATCATAATTTTATAAGTCAGCTATATGTAATTTATATTTGCAATTTTTAACAAAACGTTACATAATTTAATCAAGGGAGCTTGACGTTTCCTAACTCCAGTAGCTCGCTACAACCACAAATCCCACAGCATACACATGGCAGTTAGTATTCAATCAGCTCAATCTATTTTCTCCAACATGGAGATTGCTAGCGCTGTTCCGGCTACCACCGAAGCATTTTACAAACTCAGCGTTGAAGACCAACTAGCCTTGCTCTGGTATGCCTACACCGAAATGGGTATTTCCATCACCCCAGCAGCTCCCGGAGTAGCCAGCATGGCGCTTGTTGAAGGCATACTGAGCGAAATCAAGCAAATGTCGCCGGCTGCTCAAAGCAAAACCATGTTTGACCTAGCCAGCAACGCCGACACAACGATCGGCCGGATTTACACTTCCTTGCGCGTCAACACCAAACTCGGTTTCTGGTACGAGTTGGGACAGTTGATGAAACAGGGCCTTGTCGCTCCGATCCCCGCTGGCTATCAAATGTCTCCCGAAGCCACCACAGTTCTAGAAACCATCAAGAAACTAGATCCCAGTCAGCAAATTACCGTACTTCGCAACACCGTAGTTAACATGGGCTATGACCCTGCTTTTAGCCAAGAGTACGGCAAACGCTCAGCCCCCCGCAGCACTCCCACCGCTCCAGAAGAGCGGGTGAAAACCAAAATTGAGGGTATCAGCGAGCAGACTGTCCTCAACTACATCGACTACATGAACGCCTTCGACTTCACCCCAGCCATCGGTTTATTTGCTGAAGAAGGCGCCCTGCAACCACCTTTCCAGAAGCCGATCGTCGGTCGCGAAGCTATCCTCAACTATATGCGGGAAGAGTGCATCGGACTGAAAATGATGCCCCAGCAAGGCGTATCGGAACCCGCAGAAGATGGCTACCGCCAAGTGAAAGTCACCGGCAAAGTCGAAACTCCCTGGTTCGGCGCGAATGTGGGAATGAACATCGCGTGGCGGTTTTTGTTAGATCCCCAAGGTCAAATTTTCTTTGTGGCGATCGACTTGTTGGCATCTCCTAAGGAATTGCTCAATTTGATCCGCCAATAGAATCTTCTTGTTGGCTCTGTTAAACAGGCTTGCCCAGAAACCCAGATGCCATTAGGTGTCTGGGTTTCTATCATTTTAGATTTTAGATTTTAAATTTTATCTTCAAGAATTGAAGGATGGAAAATGACTGATGGTATCAGGGTTTGCAGCTTGGCTACACTTGTATTTTTTGACAGTAGTATTGATTTTGGTCGATCGCTTTGAAAGCTGCGCTCGACGCTCTCCGGTTCCCGGTTCCTCCTTTTTTCGGAGAATTATTTTCCTACCCCTACTTATATCTTTTGAGGGATTTGCTGCGACAAAGAGAATGATTACAGTATACTCATTCATTTGAAATCACTTGTTTTATGACCGCAACAACTCGACCTATTTTAACTAGCTCTATAAAGATTCCAGGCATCACAATGCCAGGGATACTGCAATATTTTGAAACTTTAAACGCGGGCGATTTTGAAGCGACGGCTAATTTATTTGCCGATGATGGGGTTCTGCACGCGCCGTTTGAAGAGCCAATTATTGGCAGCATCTCGATCGCCACTTATCTCAAAAAAGAAGCACGAGGAATGCAGCTCGAACCCCAGCAAGGTGTCAGCCAAATTTTAGAAGATGGCAAGGTAGAAGTTCAGGTCAGCGGCCGGGTGCAAACTCCCGCATTTGGTGTTAATGTCGGATGGCTGTTCTTGCTCAATTCTGACCAAAAACTCCTTTCTGTCACCGTCAAACTGTTAGCTTCTCCCCAAGAGTTGCTAAATCTGCGGTCACATAAGAAATAAGATGTTTGATAAGGTGTTTCACATTTAAATTGCCTATAGCAATCCTAAATCAGTTGTAAAAATATGTAGGGGTAGTGCCCCCGTGCCTACCCCAGCCTGCATCGGGGCAACCACGGGGGGTTTGCCCCTACAAGAATTACACAAATCATTTAGGATTGCTATATTTGGGTTTGACCTGTCGATCGCACGTAATAGCTAAAATCGTGCGATCGACAGGTTAATCGGCTTTTTCTGGCAAGAATGAGGCAGAAACCGGGTTTTTATGCAAATCTTTGGTGAAGTGCCACTCACGGTATAAAAATCCCGTTTCTTCGGTATTTGTGCGATCGGGACTGTATTCCTACAATCTTACAGTCTCGCGTTGGGCCGACGATACGGAACGACAAAGTGGCTGTCACCGCAGCGTGCGACAGACAGCCAAAGCGAGTCAAAAAGTGCATTGCCAATCACTAATCACTCATGACTAATGACTAAGCACTAATTAAGATTTTTCCGGCAAACTCGCTTCCAACTTTAGACAGTTGCGACCGTCTATTTGCAAAGTGTAGTCCACCCGATCCATAAGTCTGCTCATAATCAGCCAGCCGTAGCCGCTTTCCTGTTTAGCTTCCGGCCTCGGGGGATTGTAAGTATCCATTTCGTAACCTTTACCGTAATCCCAAATTTCTAAACCAATATCCCTATTTTTTAAATTCAAACGAATTAACACGGGCAAATTGGGTTGATCTTTGTGAGCATGGCGGATCACGTTAGAATAGGCTTCTGCTAACACCAAGCGCAAACGATTCGACTGACGTGGCCAATCGACGTGCTCTCCTAGCTCTACTTCCAAACTGCTCAGCAACCAATTTTCAACAATTGTTAAAAATCGCAAGTCGCTTGGCACATGAAGCTCAGTATTCATAAAAAAATCCCGTAAGTTTGAAAACCCTGTGTCTTCACACCAGGTATGAAACACGACGCGCCGAATGGATTCGGCCTCAATACTTGTCGCTACTCGGGGGATAACAGCCTTTTCTGTTTAAAAATTAGGCATTCATGATTCGGTAGAAGGCAGAGGTTAAGAGTATATTTGAAAACTTTAGTTATGGGCCTAAAGCCCATTAACAATTGATAATTATACCGAGACTGCAAGCAGCGAGGTATAAAAAATCTGTGTTTCAATCCTTGGCTTTTAAGCGTTGGTTTTTTCTCACGAATGCCTTCTACGTTAACCTTTTACAGGTGTTTAATCCCCCAGGAAAGCGATTCAGGAAACTAGCTGCGCCATCGCCGGCTAGGTTTTTTACTGTTGACGATAACGCCGTCCTTTGCAGGACTACTCTGTGGGCCGTCAACCAGCAGGGCTTAAGTTTTTTCGGCTCTCACCCCCGACTATGCGCCGGGAGTCGCTGACAGATTCAAAGAACCTCCAGAGAGAGTATGGTTTGGTCGTCTTCCTGAACGGGATTGTCGGCTCGGATGTGAGCCAACAAATTGTCCAAGTTGAAAGAACCAGGTTCCTGAATCAAGAGTTGCCAAAGCCCTTCTTGTTGTAGCATAGAACGGGTTGGTACACCCCCTGCGACCGCTTCAGTGGTCACGCTTGCTTCAGTAATTCCGTCACTCGTCAGCAGAAATACATCTCCTGACTTTAATTCGATCGTACCTGCTTTGCCTCTCCAAACTGGTAGTATCCCCAAAGGAATGCCACGAGCTTTCAGGAAATTCGGCTCGGCTGGCGTTTTACCGCTAGCTGCTTGAGCTTTCACCTCCGAGTGAGACCAAACAATCGGGTAAATGTGACCGGCATTAGCAAACGCGAGGTGTCCCGTTGACGGAGTGTAACGAGCTACAACCATTGTAATAAAATGGTTGTTCCCGATCAGGTCGTCAGACATACTGCTATTCATGTTCTGCATAACTTGAGCGGGCTCTGGAGAAACTTCTTGGGAAAGTTCCCGCCGCATCACCGAAATCGCGCTCGCCATAAATAGAGCAGCCGGAACTCCCTTACCCGAAACATCTCCCACCGCTATCCAAATATCCCCTTGGGAGTGGACGTAAACTTCAAAAAAGTCGCCCCCAACTTCCCGCGCGGGATAACAGCAAGCTTGCACCCTGACAGTTTCAAAATCCGGCCAACTTTGGCGCAACAAGTTTGTTTGGATTTGGCGAGCCACTTCCAACTCGTTTTGCATCTGCTTGGCTAAATCCAGAGTGCGCTGGTAGAGCTTAGCTTGAGACAGGGCGAGAGCAGCTTGAGCTGCTACACCTTCTATTAACTCTATATCTTCTGCCGACCAAGGGTTAGTGCCGCCAATCTGGGACAAAGCCAGTACCGCCAGCAATTCTTGCTGGTAAGTCAGGGGCACGGCAATCTCAACCGAGCTACCATGCCCCCCACTGTTAGAGTTCACTTGAGTTTGGCGGGTGGCTACAGCTTGAACCAGCAAATTTTCATCAAAAGAAAAGGTACTGGCATCGTCGGTGTGGGCTTGGTAGGGGAAGGTACTCGGCAATAGTCGATCGCTCTCTACCGGCCGCAGCATACAATAGTTGGCTTCAAAAGTTTGACCTACGGTTTGAACAATAGTTTGTACCATACTAGAGTAATCTAGCGACCCGCGAATGACGCTCATTACCTCATTGAAAAGAGATTCCTTGCGTAAAGCGCGGCGCAATGCAACGCTGCGCTGCTTGTAGTATTTGTAAGTTTCTGAGGCTTGATTGATCACCAATTTGAGTTCTTCTGGATTCCACGGTTTGGTGATGTATTTGAAAACTTGACCTGAGTTGATGGCCTCAACCAAATCTTCAACATCGGTGTATCCCGTTAGCAGAATCCGAATCGTATCGGGAAATCGCTCGACTGTTTTCCCCAAAAACTCGGTGCCATTCATTTCTGGCATCCGCTGGTCAGATATAATCACCGCCATCTCGCCCTGTTCGTCTAGAACTTCCAGGGCGCTGAGCGCGCTATCTGCTTTGTAAACCTGAAAGTCGCGTCGAAACGTCCGGTACAATAAATCCAAGTTGTCGGGTTCGTCATCGACTACCATCAGTTTCAGCTTGCTTCCATCTCCCCGACTCATCTTTCTTCCCCCTTGAAAACCCCCACCATAGCTGTAATCAGCAAGGTGGCGGGAGGAAAAGGGGGGCTGGATATATGCAACATATCAGTTACGTCAAGTTGAGTTAAAGAAACCCGTTTTACCTCAAGGTGAGCATTCCTTTCGCACCATCTGTTCGCACAACAGATGAGAGGCTTTCGATACTGTAACCCGCCTCGGTAGGCCGCTTCAATAGGGAAAATTCCCGAGTCAGCTTTCACGCTGTGATACGAGCAATGACCTTGTTAGCAGTCGGTACTTTTCTAAACACACCAGCATTCAAAACGGCTAATTAATGCTCTGATTGCAGAGTTCTTAACTAGCTGGGCACTGTCCTCGGTGTGAATTTTAACACTTACTACTAACGCAGGTATGGCTACCTAAGTCTGGTCAACACCGGCTGTATTTCAGACCGCACTGTACCCGGAGGGTTAGTGGTGGGTTGTTGGCGCTATTCCCTACATCTTTGCCGAATCGCACTTGATTGCTGCATTCAAGTCCCCCTAATCTCTGAACTTTTTGCAGCAAGCATATTACTACGACTGCGGAATCAAGTTAATCTTTCTGCCAGTCTGAGCTTAGCAGAACGAGAGCGGGGATTTCTAGCTACTTCTTCGGATTGTGGCCCGATCGGCTTTTTTGTCAGTACCTGCAAATTGGGTGTTCCTCTGAGTTGGTGCTTGACTGGTCGGTCTTCCAGACTGTGAAATGTAATGATTCCGATTCTCCCACCTGGTTTTAACCACCCAGGCGCTTGGTGGAGGAAAGTTTCTAAAGAAGCGAGTTCAGAGTTGACAGCTATCCTTAAAGCTTGGAAGGTGCGGGTGGCCGGATGAATTCTGCCGTTGCGCTGCTTGGGGGGGAAGCTGGAGGCGATCGCCCCTGCAAGTTCTGTTGTAGTTTGAAAAGGACGCCCTTGCACAATCCGCCTCGCGATGCGCCGCGACAGCCGCTCCTCGCCGTACTTGTAAATAATATCTGCTAGTTTAACTTCTTCCCAGTGGTTGATAATCTCTTCTGCCGTCAAAGATTGCTGCTGGTTCATACGCATATCTAGTTGAGCTGGGTGGCGAAAACTAAATCCTCGTTCCGGTGTATCGAACTGAGCAGAGCTGACGCCCAAGTCTGCTATGATACCATCAAATTCGGCTTCTGAGGACTGATATTCAGCAAAGTTGCCGTGCCAAAACTCAACGGGCGAGTTGGCAAATCTGGCTTGGCAAAAACGGATGGCTTGTTCATCGCGGTCGATCGCCACCACTGTAACATCTGGCGCCGCAGCTAAAATCAAACTCGTGTGTCCGCCGCCCCCAAGCGTCGCGTCCAAATAGCGGCCGCCTGGACGCACAGCCAAACCCGCAATTAATTCTTGACCCAAAACAGGAACGTGATAGGTGTCAATACTGACATCCGATCCAGGGGTATCCTTCTCACAGAGCTCGATATCCTTCATAATCTATAACAGCCAAACAAAAATCAACAATAGCCAGTAATCATTAATTCATTTAATTATGTCAAGAATTGAGACTAGAACCGAACCGATGGTGCTCAACATGGGGCCGCACCACCCTTCCATGCACGGGGTACTCCGGTTAATTGTCACCCTGGACGGGGAAGATGTGGTGGACTGCGAGCCAGTTTTGGGCTATCTGCACCGGGGGATGGAAAAAATTGCCGAAAATCGCACCAACGTGATGTACGTGCCCTACGTGAGCCGCTGGGACTATGCCGAGGGGATGTTTAACGAAGCGGTGACAGTCAATGCACCGGAAAAGTTGGCGAATATTGCTGTCCCCAGACGGGCGAGTTACATTCGCGTAATCATGCTGGAGTTGAACCGGATTGCTAACCATTTGTTGTGGTTGGGGCCGTTTTTGGCGGACGTGGGGGCGCAAACTCCTTTTTTCTATACTATGCGCGATCGCGAGATGATTTTAGACTTGTGGGAAGCAGCCACAGGTTATCGCATGGTGAACAATAACTATTTCCGCATCGGCGGAGTTGCGGCAGATTTGCCCTACGGTTGGGTAGATAAGTGCCAAGATTACTGCGATTATTTCGTTCCCAAAATTGACGAGTACGAACGTTTAATTACCAACAACCCAATCTTCCGCCGCCGGATTGAAGGCCTGGGTACTATTTCTCGCGAAGAAGCGATTAACTGGGGACTTTCCGGCCCGATGTTGCGCGCTTCCGGCGTTAAGTGGGATTTGCGGAAAGTTGACCATTACGAATGTTACGACGACTTCGACTGGGAAGTTTGTACCGAAGCTGCTGGCGATTGTTTGGCCCGGTATGTGGTGCGGATTCGGGAGATGCGCGAGTCGGTTAAGATTATCTATCAAGCCTTGAAAGGACTCCCCGGTGGCTCTTACGAGAATTTGGAAGCCAAGCGCTTAGAAAGCGGGCCAAAATCTGAATGGAATGGTTTTGACTATCAGTTTATTGGCAAAAAAGTTGCGCCGACTTTTAAGATTCCCAAGGGCGAACATTATGTCCGCGTTGAAAGCGGCAAGGGTGAGTTGGGGATTTATATTATCGGGGATGATACTGTGTTTCCCTGGCGCTGGAAGATTCGGACTGCGGATTTTAATAATTTGCAGATTTTGCCTCACATTGTGCGCGGTGTGAAGATTGCGGATTTGGTGGCAATTTTGGGTAGTATCGACATTATTATGGGCTCGGTTGACAGGTAGATTTTGTCGGTTTTTATTTGAGAATTTAACCCGGTTTTTTTCTGGAACCGGGTTGATTTTTTTTGAACCGCAGATAAACGCGGATAGATATCGATTAATTTTGCTGTTAACGTCGCTACCATGTACCTTATTTCTCTCTTCTCTCTTCCTCTGTGCCCTCTGCGCCCTCTGCGGTTAATAAAAAAAATCTATTCTTCACAAATGAAATAACATCAACTTTGATTCGATAAATTATGAAAGTTCAGCAATCAGATATCAATGACAGCAACTGGGAACTCTGCGCTTTAATCTGCGAAAGAATTGCCGCCAGTCCCCAGCAGCGTATTACTTTTGCTGAATATATGGATTTGGCATTATATCATCCGCAGCACGGATATTATAATAGCGATCGCCCGTCGATCGGCAAACAAGGCGATTTTATCACGTCGCCTCATTGGAGTGCTGATTTTGCGGAGGTTTTGGCAGAGCAGTTTGTGGAAATGTGGCAAATTCTCGATCGCCCTCAAAACTTCGCGATCGTAGAAATGGGCGCTGGGCGGGGAACTTTTGCAGCTAATGTACTGCAATATCTGCAACGGCAACATCCCGACTTATTTAAAAATTTAACATACATAATTGTTGAAATTTCGCCAAGACTTCAAGCGGAACAACGCCAAAGCTTAAGTGATATCAAGTGCGTTAAGTGGTGCAAGTGGGATGAGATAGTTAATAATTCAATAATCGGTTGTTTCTTTTCTAACGAGTTAGTGGATGCTTTTCCCGTGCATCAATTCATTCTGGAATCAGGGCAACTTAGGGAGATTTACGTTGCCGCAGACACCCCCCAAAATGAACAAAAAGAGATAAACTTTGTTGAAGTAATTGGCGAAGTTTCCACACCTAAAATTGTCCAATATTTGGATTTTGTAAGCATCGATTTGTCGGCGAGTGTGTACGGGGATGGTTATCGCAGTGAGGTGAATTTGGCGGCTTTGGACTGGATGAGTACAGTTGCTCAAAAGTTGCAGCGGGGATATTTGTTAACTATTGATTACGGTTATCCGGCGCACCGCTATTACAATCCGAGGCGCAGGGAGGGGACGCTACAGTGTTATTATCTGCACCGATATCACAATAATCCTTATATTAATGTGGGGCGGCAGGATTTAACGGCTCATGTTAATTTTACGGCGCTGGAAAGGCAGGGTGAATTGTGCGGTTTGGATGTGGTAGGGTTTACTCAGCAGGCTTTGTTTTTGATGGCGTTGGGTTTGGGCGATCGTATTGCTTCTCTGTCTACAAATGATGCCGAAGTATTGGATTTGGCAACGTTTTTGCGGCGACGGGAGGCTTTGCATCAATTGATCGATCCGATGGGTTTGGGGGGTTTTGGGGTTTTGGTGCAGTCGAAGGGGTTGAGGGAGGAGGAAAAGGGGAGAATTCTGAAGGGTTTGATGGTGCCTTAAGTTAACTACAATCAGCAACACGCACTCTTTTCCAATTACTTTTGTCATCACTTAAACGCACTGACTCAGTGGCGGAAATTCCCATTTTCCCGAATATAAAGTAGATGGCAGCTTTAAACAATAAGCAGCCGGAATCACCTCAATTAGCCACCAATTAAACATATCTCGTTGAGCCGCAGCAAAACCAGAAATTGCATCCCCGGTAATGGCATCATACAAAATATCCAAAATTGCCTTATAGGCTGTTTTGGTGTTGAGTGTTTGCAGCAAGCCGTAGAAGATATTATAAGCTTCGTTACTAGCTTGATATTTTCCTATTTTGTTAATATTAGGAAACAACGTATCAGCCCAAGTTTCTGGGATTTTACAACCATCCTTCAGCCAACAAGATACAATTGCTTCAACGATATCAGCTTTGTGTTCTTCAGGAAAGTAATGTTTAATAGTCGGTTTAGCTGCTAATGCAATTCCATAAGCCATATAGACGTATCGCTGATGGGATATTTCATCATTAGGCATTCCAAAGGCTGTCATTACTTCTACAAAAGCTTCTTCTACATTGCACTTTCCACCTCGTTCGTATAAATCGTCATATTTTCTGTCCCAAACCCTCTGAAGTGTTTGCTGTAATTGCTCGGGAATAGTTGAGTTGCTGGGCAATTTAAAATCGGTGTAATGACCTCTGTCAAACTTGATCATTGACTTTCCATCCTGATGTATTTTATTTAATCATAAACCAATAAAAAGCTAATCTTAAGCTTCCTATCTACCGCCCCATTTCAAATTAACTGCAAACTCTGCTCGAATCCCTCGGATTCAGCCCATTTTAATCGTTCTTGAATAGACATCCCCTGCAACTTTTTACTCATTTCATATAAATTAACTTGGGGATAATCCCCCTTAAATAACGGAATCAAAGACTCCACAACAGCAGCGATTCCCTGCGGCGGCACTGCATTGCCAATCTGCCGCCGCACTTCAGTAGTAGAACCTTCAAAAACAAAATCATCGGGAAATGTTTGCAATCTTGCCCTTTCACGATTTGTCAAAGAACGCGGTTCTAAATAATGATAACCCCAAGTTCCGCCACCTCCACCAGCAATGATTGTTGATGATGGTTTATCTGGATGAATTCGCCGATAAACGTGACTGATCATGCCTTTGACATAGTATGGACTATCCTTGGGAATATCAGAGAAATTGCCTCCCGGTTTAATTCGATTTAAAATTTCAACGGTGCGGGCTTGAATTTTATGATGTTTGTTATTGTCAAGAACTGCTTCCACATTTTTGAGTGCTTCGCCCGCAGTTCGATAAGGATTTTTGCGCTCTTGACCGTATTCTGGCTGAGGATGCACAAAGTTAAATCCTGTATCCATCCGAATGCCAACTAATAACACTCTTTGGCGAAATTGCGGAACTCCGTAATCAGCAAAGTTGTAAAGTTTAGGTTTAACTAAGTAGCCTGGAGCGATACTTTCAAAGTCAGAAATTATTTGTTTTATTGCTTGATAATTATTGGCACTTAATAAGCCTTTAACATTTTCTGCTACAAAAGCTTTGGGCTTTTTTTTATTGACAAAATCGAGAAAATATGTATATAAATTACCTCTGGTTCCTTCAAGTCCGGGACGTTTCCAAATTAGGGAGAAATCTTGACAGGGGAACCCTCCTATACATATTTCCGCTTCGGGAACTTGTCCAATGTCTATATTTTCTATGCTGTCGTTGAGGATGACATCGGCGATGTTTCTCCTGAATGTTTTGCAGGCGTATTGATTGGAGTCGATCGCCCAAACTACCTCAAATCCGGCTTGGTGGAATGGCAAATCCATGCCGCCGCAACCAGAAAATAAGGATATGAGTCGCGGTTTTTTTGTCCAGGCGATCGGCTGGAGACGTTCGATTAACATAGGAGTGTAAAGTTAGCCAAGGGCGGGCTGGATGCCCGCACCACAAGAGTGTCATCATACCAAAACCCGATCGAACTCGACTCATCAATTGATATTTCACTCTTCATCATCTAACTCGATCCCAGCTTGACGCAGTTTTTCGGCCAATTTTTCAGCGCGGAGTCTTTCGCGATCGCCCCGCTGGCGTTCTTGTTCTACTCGTTCTTCCGACCACAGCAACAACTCGCCTTCTGCATCCCACCATCTCAACCAACAGCCTGTTCTCCCTTCGTGGGTTCCTTCCCAAACTCCTAAAAATAAGTCTAATCCCGGTATCCAATAACGTCCGTTTTCATCGGGTTTTTGCAAGTTGTAGTGATCTGATTCTAAAGCGTAAACTTCTAAATGAGCTGTTTTTGCTCGGAATATGACGTATCTGGGGACTTTGATTACTTGCTCGTAAAAATACCACTTTCCCACCCGCGAGGTAAATTCAACGGAGTATTCTTCTCCATAGGTTTCTGAAAGAAATTCCATCACAATTTGGGGGATGGTTCCTTCTGTGTGTGGCGTGTAACTGCGGCGAACTTGCGAGACATTTTTTGGATTGACGGGTTTCACGTACATCCAATCGGGTGCTTTGCAGATAATACGCTGTTCGTCGCTGGTTGAACCGGGGAAACTAATTCCGGCACACAAGGCAAAGTTGGAAACAATTAAGGCATCCTGCATTAATTCAGGAAATGCTGTTAGCGGCTGGCGCAAAGCGGCGGCTAATAATGGTTGGCTTTTGTCTTCTACGGGGTCGTCTGGTAGTTGAAAATCTTCTGGTAGTAGCGGCCAGGTGATTGTGAGTTTTGTTTCTAGGTTTTTAGCTGCTACAGACATAGTTTATCAGAGGTTAAATGTTTTAATGCTTAAATTATATCTCTTGGTTTTTGGGATTAATGTTAATGGCTTAATGACGAGGCAGAGCCTCTGGATATGCGTTACCGGGCAGAGCCTGGTAACGAGGAACCGAGAGTTTTAAGGGTTGTTAATTTTCTGCTGTAGTTCGGTGGTCATTGCTAGTAGTTCTGATTGCGCGATCGCACTTTGTTCACCACTCGCCAACCACTTCAATTGTACCGTCTCGTTTTCAGCTTCCGCATCTCCCAAAACTAAACACCCAACTGCACCGCTTCTGTCAGCTCTTTTAAACTGTTTCCCGAAAGCACTAGCACTCAAATCTATCTCTACACTAAACCCCGCACTTCGCAATTTTTGAGCTAACAATACCGATTGCTGTTCAGCTTTCTCGCCCCTGGAGACTAAATAAAAATCCAACTTCGGCACGGGCAAAGGTTGCAACTTTTGCAGCAGGATAATCAATCGTTCTATACCCATTGCCCAACCGACTGCCGCCGTATCTGGGCCGCCCAGTTCCTTGACTAAACCGTCGTAGCGACCGCCTCCGCAAACAGTTGCTTGCGCTCCCAAATCGTCGGATATAATTTCAAAAGCGGTATAGGTATAGTAATCTAAACCGCGCACTAATCTGGGATTTAACTGATAGCTAATTCCTAAATTTGTGAGCATAAGCTGCACTTGCTCGAAGTGATCTCGCGATTCCTCTCCCAAATATTCTAAAATGCTAGGCGCACCAGCTACAATTTCTTGAGTACGCTGATTTTTGCTGTCCAATATCCGCAGCGGATTGCGAGTCAAGCGGTCTTGAGAATCCGCATCTAATTCGTCTTTGTGCGGTGTAAAATAATCGATCAAAGCTTGCCGATAATTTTGTCTGTCTTGCTTATTTCCGACAGAATTAATATCGAGGCGCAAATTTTTTAAACCGAGGGTTTGCAGGATGTCGCAGGCGATCGCAATTACTTCGACATCCGCACGAGGATTCGCACTCCCCAAGACTTCCACGCCAATTTGATTGAACTGCCGCTGTCTTCCTTCTTGCGCGCGTTCGTAGCGAAACATCGGCCCAGCATACCACAGACGCTGCACGTCTCCTGCTGCGTACAAACTGTTTTGAATAAAAGCTCGGACTACTCCGGCGGTGCCTTCTGGACGCAAAGTAGTCGAGCGATCGCCCTTATCCTTAAAAGTGTACATTTCTTTGCCCACAACATCGGTAGCTTCGCCGATGCCGCGTTCAAATAAAGATGTCTGTTCAAAAATTGGCGTCCGAATTTCTCGATAAGCCGCTTTTTTTAAAATGGTTCTAGCGACTTCTTCTATATTTTGCCAATATTGAATTTCAGCGGGCAAAATATCCCGCGTTCCCGGTAAAGTTTTAATTGCACTCATTTTGTTAGTCAGTTGTCAGTTGGCAGTTGTCATTAGTAATTAGTCATTAGTTCTTAGTTATTAGTTAACAGTCAACAGTTAACAGTTAACAATTCCCAATAACTAATGACTTAATAATTCCCACGCTCCGTAACGATCGCCATAATAAGCCAAAATGCGATCGACCCGCTGGCGACCTGCCAAATCGAACCCTTCAGGATACTGTATCCACAAACCCCCAATTTGGCTGTCGCCGTAATCAAACCGCTGCGACTGCTGCGGAATTAAACCGGTTTGCACCCCTTCAACTTGACGCAAATGGACCGCCACTTCGCGATACACCGCCAGCGGCAATCCAGGGCTTTGAATTTGATAGCGGAGTTGTTTTTCTTGTGCCGTTTGCATCATTTCTTTGCCTGTCCCCAACCTGATCCCCTAATTAAGATACTTCTTTATCGATCGGCCGCGGTAAAGGGCAGCAGTTAATATTGTCCAAACATACCTTTCCCCACTGCAACGCCCAGCGTACAAGCGTAACTCGATTGTCAGCGCGCGTCTTGTTCAAGATATTGCTAATGTGGTTGTCAACAGTACGCTTGCTAATCTCTAACTTTTCGGCGATTTTCTCATTAGTCAATCCCGCCGCTACTAACTCTACCACTTGCAATTCTCTGTCCGACAGGGTGACAGGGGTCCCAGAGACAATCCCACTCATAAACTTTTCCTATGTCTGCATATTTACCTATCTACAATTCTAAAGGATGAGGGATCGAGTATGAAGAGAAAATTAAATTTGCTGTGCTACTATTTCGGGCCCGAAGCACCAACTCGCTTCCAGAATCGCCAGGAGTGTCAACCTCGCGCTGACACAGCCAAGACGCACAGCCACTTGCACTGCTTGTGCGTCGGGTGGCGGATGCTGCCTTTACCTACGCCCATCTGACATCCGGGTCAAACCCGCAGATGTTTTCAGGTAAAACAACTGATACGCCCGCACTGCACTTGTGCGTTGAGCGAGTAACTGCCAGTATCAATAAGTCTGATATTATAGGATCAGCCATAAAAAAATAGCTTGCAATTTTTCTGGGATGGGTTAAAAATCATTATTGACCTGTCTACTGCTGCTCTAAAATCTCACATCTCAAATCTAAAATTTCTATGACTTATCCTCGCGTTCTGTGTCTGGGTGAAGTTTTATTTGATTGTTTAGCAGACCAACCAGGAGTATCTCTCGAAGAGGTAGAATCTTGGACGGCATATCCCGGTGGTGCTCCTGCTAATGTTGCCTGTGCTTTGGTTAAATTGGGGACGGCGGCGGGATTTATCGGTGCTGTAGGTGAGGATGAATTGGGGGATTCCCTAGTGGAGGTATTGCAAGAAGTAGGGGTAGATATCGCTGGAGTGCAGCGCCATCCGAGTGCGCCGACGCGGCAAGTTTATGTCTTGCGGAATCAAGCGGGCGATCGATCTTTTGCCGGTTTTGGCGAATTCGATACTGCGGATTTTGCCGACACCCACCTCCTCGCGGCACAACTACCCCAGGTGCTGTTTGAAAATGCGGATTTTTTAGTGCTAGGCACTTTAGAATTAGCTTATCCTGAGAGTCGAGAGGCGATCGCCCGAGCGATCGAACTAGCAGAACAGTACGACGTTAAAATTATACTTGACATCAATTGGCGTCCGGTGTTTTGGTCAAATCCAGACGAAGCAAAAGCGCACATTAGAAAACTATTAAAAAAAGTTGATTTTGTCAAGTTATCTGAGGAAGAAGCCGAATGGTTGTTTGACACTAGCGACGCTGGAGCTATTACCTACCGCCTCGATTCCGTAGAAGGCGTTTTGGTGACTGCGGGCGAGAAAGGTTGCGCCTATTGTATGTCGGAAAATGAAGGAAAAATCCCCGCATTTAAAGTAGATGTTGAGGATACAAATGGTGCCGGCGACGCATTTTTGGCGGGTTTTGTCAGCCAATTGTGCAAGGTGGGAATTAAGAGTTTAGCCGATCCAGAAATAACAAAAAAAGTTGTAACTTATGCGAATGCGGTAGGTTCGATGACAGCGATGAAACCCGGGGCAATTAAAGCTCAACCAACCGCTGCTGAAGTAGAAGCTTTCTTGTATTTGTACAAACATTAGCACGCCACACCTCTCCCCCGGAAACGGAGAGGGGACTAAATTTGTTTCAGAAACCCGGGAGCTGAAAAAAAATAATTCTTATACTAAACCTCCGTTAAAAAGCGTCGATAAGACTCGGCGTTTGGAATCCCTACTATACCAACTCTCGTCCTAGCTGACAGGGACTAAAAAATAAACAGGTATTTAAGCCAGATTTGGTATTAGAGGTTTTATTGTGAGCCATTAACCGCACTTCAGATGATTTCTAATTTGGCGCAAGATTACCTCTAGCGGTTGCGAAGCATCTATGATAATTGCATCTTCTGGTTCTTCGAGAGTGTCTAACTGACTTAACAACAAGTCTGCTTTCATGTAGTGATTTTCGCGACTTGTTAACCGGGCTGCCAATATCTGAAAAGAACATTTGAGATAAACAATTTTCACCCCCTGTTGGTCGCGGCAGAGCATTTCGCGGTAAGATGCTTTTAAAGCAGAACAAGCCAAAACCACATTTTGATTTTCTAACAACCACCTGTCTATTGCCGCTTGCAATTGTAATAGCCAAGGAAGGCGATCCGCATCTTCTAAAGGAATGCCGCGACTCATTTTCTCGATATTAGCTGATGGGTGAAAATCGTCGGCATCGCGGAAATCCCAGTTGAGAGATTGCGCCAGCAACTTGCCAACAGTAGTTTTGCCAGAACCTGAGACTCCCATCACGATTGTAATCATCACGTTTATTTACCGAATACTTGCAATTTTATCGAGTTGTGCGATCGAGAAACCGGGTTTCGTAAGTGGTTCGATGAATCATACAATTATAAACAATTCAACAAACCCAGTCTATTTCTAATTCTAGAGCAATTTTATTCCCGAGTGGGTCTAAGGAATTCACAATAATTAACTTGGGTTCTTCCCTAACTTTGTGATGATAATTGTACTTATTGTGGCTGATTATCCGATCGCACTTGCAGCTAAAACATCACTGCTAACCGGCTGGTACATCCGACCTTGGAAGGGGCGAAAGTCTCGCCACTCGGCAGTCATCTTGCACAGCAAGCGGAACTGTAGCGGCGTTGGGGGTTGATTGAGGCGATCGACTTCTACGCGAACCAATTCTGGATGCTGCGAGATAATTTCAAAAATATCCTCCACAAGATAGCGCTGACAATAGCCGACTATCCAGTGATCTTTACTACACAGAAGCAGACGGGAAGCGCGCGGATTTTGAAATTCGTGGGCTAAATACAAAAGTTCGCCCACTTGAAGCCGATTAATCCGTTCAATTGCCGACTTTGAAAGGTATCGCAGTCCATCTGCAAAAAAATGGATACAGTAACGTCCATTTTCATCTGGTTCGGGACAGGGGAATACCTCAAATTTATCAGTTGCCCGTTTCCCTCCGCTGCGCGCCAATAAAGCAATTGGGTCATGTTCGTGTTCAGGGATATTCAACCACTGTACAAATTCAGGGTAGTCAGGGCGCGATCGCGACATCACTCGATTAGAAAACAACGAAAACACTTTCTCTGAAGTGTAAACATTATTGAAATTTGGGAAAGATGGCAAGGGCTGAAACCCGCACTTAAGTTTAGCTTCTAGAACACCCTTTGTATAATTGAACTGATATTCTTTACCGTTAAATGTCAATCGACCAATCGGAAACCAAGAACCGCTGCGCGGGCTTTGCCAAGCCAAAAATAGTGTCTTCAAAGCAAATCTCCTGTCAATTCAAGCAGTGCACACCTTACACAATGATAGGGTTGCGCTCTGCGGCGCACCTTACCGCTATAAGTAGCCTGTCAAACCAATTTTTACGTAAGCCCTGTGAATGTATTCTCTTAGTCTATAGGAAATGGCATCAAAATTTGGTATTTTTGGATTTCTGCCAGAACGACAGCAGCACCAACCAACTGAATAAACATCTTTTTTAACCAGAAGCTAAAGCTAAAATAATACCACAAATGCGGACAATAAATTAAATTGTACTTAACAGGATTGTAGTGAATATCGTTTCAATGCCGTTCACAATCATCTTGTTGGCAAATAGGATATCCCCAAAAGCGCCGATATCAAACATCACTTTCTAGACTCTGGAAACCAGAAAATGACATATTTTGAACCCAAGTTCCTTGACCTCGCAAAGATTGTGTAAATATAACTTTTATCTCTCCAATATGCTTGGGATAGGGAGTATGATTAGGAGGTAATTTTCACAAAAAATGAATGTAGTCTGGCATTACAACGGCCCAATAATTTCAAAAGGTTATTCTGATTTAACCGCCCATACAGCATTGCTGAGTCGCAAGACATTTTCTAACTCGGAAAATAGCGGTGTACGATTGTAGGTAACAAGCGTTAGGAATAAACTTACACCAGGAAGCTAAAATCGGCGATAGTTTGGCATTAATATCGTCCTCCTACTTTTTTATAGGTCATTTTACACTCATTTTTGCGGGTGCGCCGAAGCACACGTTACATTCATCTCGTAGGGTACTCTGCGGCGCACCTTCCAGGGGCCTCCGGGGGCGCCGCAGAGCACCTTACCAAGATAATTGGGTCTAAAGCCCCTTCTTAATAGGACGGCTTTAATTGATTGCCGATTTTTGTTTTAATCGTTTAGTTGCGTTAGTATCTATTTTTCAAATTTCCTTCCATTCTATTTAAAGTAGAGTACAATGATACTTATACCACAGGTAGAATAACCGCCGATACACATGAGACACCAAGCTCAAACGACTGGTCGGAAAATAATAATGGTTAGTGGGTGGCGAAAACCACGAAAAACATAGCTAGGCTGACTATAGCTAGGCTGACTAACGTAAGCCAAAACCAGAAAACTAAATTTTTGGAAGTTAAAACGTACCGTAGGGCATCCGGTAACAGGAGAAGTAATTCTCGAACGCTTGGGGAGATAAAACCCTCTGGGACTAACTAAATTAGGCTCGATATTTGGTTCCTTTGAACGGATATTTGGTTTAAGTATTGCCACAAGGATAGATAGTTTTAAGGTATGTCGCCAGAACCAAGAATCCCCAGGCTTTTAGGCTGGGGAGTGTCAAATCAGCTACTTTCTAACACAGGAATTCGCGCGGATCGGTGACGTACCCAGTCAGCGCAGAAGCCGCCGCCGTGTAAGGCGAAGCTAGATAAACTTGCGCTTCTTTATTCCCCATGCGGCCGGGGAAATTGCGGTTAGTTGTAGATACACAAATTTCTGGTTCGTTCATCCGCCCAAAAGTGTCTTTCGGCCCGCCCAAACAAGCGGCGCAAGAAGGCGCTGCGGGTTCGATGCAGCCTGCTGCTAAGAAGATTTCCGAAAGCGTTTGACCTTCGTATTTTGTGACAAACAAATCTTCGTAAACTTTCTGAGTTGCTGGTACTAAATAAGTCGGAACTTTGACTTGATTTCCTTTCAGAATGCGGGCGGCATTCAGAAAGTCGGAGGTTTTGCCACCGGTGCAAGAACCGATGTACACTCGATCGATCTTGACATCGCGGCAGTTGCGGGCTAAGTCGCGGTTGTCAGGAGAGTGCGGTTTGGCGACGACTGGTTCTAATTTGCTGACATCGTAGGTGCGATCGCTATAAAATTTAGCATCCCCATCGCTGTAAAATGAATCGAAGGGTTTGTCAGTCCGCGAAGTAACGTAATCAAACGTAGTTTTGTCGGGCGCAACCGTGCCGTTTTTACCGCCAGCTTCAATCACCATATTGCACAGCGTCATCCGTTCTTCCATCGTCAAACGCTCAACTGTATCGCCGGCAAATTCCATTGTCCGGTAGTTAGCACCGGCAACGCTAATATCACCAATAATCTGCAAAATCAGGTCTTTTGCTAACAAATAATCCGGCAGTTCACCGTTGAACACAAAGCGCATGGTTGCGGGAACTTTGATTAACAGTTTGCCGGTTCCCATGATAAAAGCCGCGTCTGTATTGCCGATACCGGTGGCGAATTGTCCGAAAGCGCCGGCATTGCAGGTGTGGGAATCTGTGCCGAAGAGCACTTCGCCCGGCCTGGTGTGACCTTCTTGTGCTAAGGCGATGTGGCAAACTCCTTTGTAGTCGGGATTTGCTTTGAAGTCCGATCGATCCGTGATGTCGTAAAAGTATTTTATCCCTTGTTCTTTGGCAAAATCGCGGAGAATATCGACGTTGCGGTTAGCGCGTTCGTCGTTGGTGAAAATGTAGTGGTCGGGAATGAGGACGATTTTGTCTGGGTTCCAGACTTTAGCATTCTCACCGAATTCGCGTTTGAAAACGCCGATGGTGCCGGGCCCGCAAACATCGTGGGTCATCAACACATCTGTTTCTACCCAGATATTTTCTCCGGGCTCGACTTTAGTGCGCCCTGATGCTTTGGCTAATATTTTTTCGGTCAGAGTCATTCCCATAGTGCGATCGCTCTTTTTTATTAGATGCTACATAGTGTATTGTAAGCGAAACATTCCCTGTTACCCAAGATACTGAGGCAGGAAAATGTCTCGGATGTACTTCCAACTTTAGGGAACTGTCCAGCTTTATAGCAGTTTTCAATTGCATTGAATATCAATTGTAGGGCGGGAAATCCCCACCTTACGCAATTATGCGTAATGCTATGTGTTGTTAAATAATTAGAGTGAATTATCAAAATGTAAAGTATATTGGACGGTAACTTAATTTAAACATTCAGTTTGGATCTGAGCAAAATTTTGTAATAATTTATCGAAAAGTCGAAGGGAAAAATTACTATGATTGGCGAAAGCAGCCTGCCCATCCGGTAGTCCGCTAGGAAATGAATTCCCTGTCTAATAGCTAAAGTCCACAGCGAGGAGGACTAATCAGTTTAAAATTTTTTCTTCTCAGGCCTATGCAAGAGGACTTTAGCTTTGAGGTAGGGGTTTCAACCCCTGTCGGACTATCCGTTTAACGTTAAGTTGACACCTATGAACACTGCTGTGTCCCTACAGTTATCAGGTGCAATTAACCGAATTTGAGATACTTTATGGATGCAAAAAATCTAAATGTTCCCCCGGAATTTGGCTCAAATCTTGAGGACTTCCAGTTAGTTTGAGTTCGCCCCGATCGAGCAGTACAATCAAATCGGCGCGCTGAATGACTCGGGGACGGTGGCTGATTAAAATAGTCGTTTTGCCCAGACGATAAGCCAGCAGTCGATCGAGCACTTCGGTTTCAGTTGCGGGATCGAGGGCTCCAGTAGATTCATCTAAAATCAATACAGGCGGGTCGGTGACAAGGGCGCGGGCGATCGCCAATCTTTGCCTTTGTCCGCCAGAAAGATTCGCGCCAAACTCGCCCAAAACAGTCTGATACGTGTCGGGAAGTCCGCTGACAAAATCGTCGGCACCGGCAATTTGGCAAGCTTTTACTATTTGTTCTAAAGTCGCGCTAGGGTAACAAAAGCGGAAATTCTCGACAATCGATCGGCTCCAAAAGTGAGCTTCCTGCGGCACGAGCACGACTTGTTCGCGCAGGCATTCTAGGGACAAATCGGATTGATTGTACTGCCCGAAGCGGATATTGCCGGATTGCAGCGCATACAAACCGGCAAGCAGTTTTGCCAGCGTACTTTTGCCGCAGCCGGATTTGCCAATCAAAGCTGTCACCTTACCGCCGGGAATCGTCAGAGAAAAGTCTTTCAGCAAATCCACGCGGCCGATGTGATGGAAGTTGAGGTTTTTGCAAGTAATATCGGCATCAGCGGGAATGTCGGCACGATCGCGCGGGGCGTTCTCCCCCATTTCTGGCGCGGTGTCGATGATGTCGCCGAGACGCTGGGTAGCAGTTTGAGCGCGGGCGAACTCGTCCGTCAAGTTGATGGCGGTGCCAATTAGGGCGGTAAAGTTGCGGTTCATGCCGTTGAATGCCAGCAGTTGACCGACGGTGAGTTCTTGGCGAATTACTAGAATGCTGCCAAAACAGAGGACGGCAAGGGAACCGACGCCGGATGCCAGAGTAGAGAAGACGCTGTTGAGGATGCTGATTTGTAACAAGCCGAAGGTGGCATTTGCCAGATGACCGAAGCGACTTTGCACTTCTTCCCAAGCTTGAGGCGCGGCATTGTTGGTTTTTAAAGTCAGGGCGCCTTTGAAATTCTCAACTAACAGGCCTTGGTTTTCCGCATCTGTGACCAAAACGTCGCGGGTTTTCTGTTGCAGGGCGGGCAGGAAGATTAGGGCTGACAGAGTTGTGAGGAACGAAACGCCGACGGCAGCGACAGTCAGTTGCCAGCTATAGACCAGCATAAATCCCAGGGATACTAGGGCGATGAAGAATTGGCTAGGCAGGGTGGTTACTACCTGGGAGACTAGCAGATTGATTTCCCGGATGTCCCGCAGGCGGCTGACAATTTCGCCGCTGCGGTGCGATTCGTAGTAGCTGAGGGGAAGTCGCAGGATTTGGCGACCGAATTCGAGTGCGAGTCCTAGTTCCAAACGTTGAGCTAAGTGAGCCACTAGATTGGCCTGAACTAGGCTTAGCAGGCTGCTGAAGAGGAGTGTGGCGGCGGTGGCGATCGCGATCGTGATTAGCAGTTCGGTGTCTCTCCGCACCAATACGTCGTCGGTGAGTACCTGAATCAGCAGCGGGAATGCCAGAGAAAGCAGGCCGATCGCCATGTTCAGCGGCAAAACTTCGGCAACTAAGCCGCGGTAGTGCCAGACGCGCTGCAAAAAGCGCCCAAATCCCCCTATTCGGTCATTTGGCAGTGCGTAAAAACGGTTCTCGTCCGGCACCAGCAGCAGCATCACTCCATTGTTCCAAGACTCTGTGAGTGCCTCGCGGGTGAGGTAGCGCAGGCCTGCACCGGGATCGGCAACCACGTACTTTTTGCCCCGGCGGCCGTAGAGGACAACCCAGTGATAGCCTTTCCAGTGAATGATCGCCGGAAGCGGGGCTTCGTTGAGGCGATCGATCAATTCGGGTGTCGCTTTGACGGAACGGGCGTTAAATCCCAAAGCTTCTGCCCCGCGGCGCAATCCCAGCAGCGTTGTGCCCAATTGTCCCGTACCGACGGCTTCGCGGACGCGGTTGATGGCCAACGTGCGCCCGCAGGATTTGGCAACCGTGGCGAGACAGGCGGCACCGCAGTCTTCTTCGCTGTGTTGGAGAACGATCGGGTATTTCATAACAAGTTTGAAGCTTACAGGCTTATTTCCTTTGTTGATTTTTCGTTTCTCTGGGTCTTTTGCGCCTAGAACGCTTGATGATTAGACATCTCCAAAAACTCTTGTGGGGAGTAGGGGTTAGTCATCCTGCAGGCCCTTGACTTCCTTTGGATATTGAGAAATTGATTTTAGTCGCCGATCGCCCTATTAAACGTAAAATTCAATAAACCGTAAAGTTGCAATATTATGACTTACCCATGAACTCTATCTGTAGGGTGAAACACACCGCACCTTACCGCTACCAATAGTCTTGAAAGGCTGTTTTTGCGTAAATCCTAACTTCTCAAGAGAAAGATAGTTTTGTAGCGGGGGACACAAAATCATGTCAGAAGGTAAAGTTCTTTTTGTCGATTCAAGTCAAGAAAACCACTTCCCCGAGATATTTCCTCAGTTGCCGATCGCGAAGATCGATCGCACAATTTGGACTGGCATCAGTTTAGAATACCACCGCCAGCCTCCGTTTGAAACTCCCGAATATGCGATCGCCTCCTACCAGATCGGCATCAACCTCGGACAGAATCTCCTTTTGGAACGAAAAATTGACGGCAAGTGGGAAACCAAGCAAGTATTGCCAGGTGCGATCGGTCTTTGTCCGTTCAATCAATCTCACGAACTTCGCTGGCATAGTGAAATGAATTTACTCTCTCTCAATCTAGAACACGAATTCTTAGCTCGCAGCGCACTGGAGTTATTCAATACCGAGCAAGTTGAGTTATTGTGTCCGATGGCATTTCAAGATCCGTTAATCCAGCAAATTGGACTGGCACTCAAGGCAGAAGCGCAATCAGATGGCGGGGGCAGCCAGCTTTATGCAGAGACGATGGCGAATGCACTTGCCGTACATTTATTGCGGCATTATTCGACGCAAGGGACTCGAAGTTTCGAGTGTAAAGGGGGAATGTGTCCACACAAATTGAGGTGGGTTAAAGACTATATCAACGATTATTTAGAACGGCAATTCAGTTTAGACCAACTGGCGGCGATCGCGCAACTCAGTCCCTACCACTTTTCCCGCGCTTTCAAACAATCTGTTGGTATCAGTCCGCACCAATACGTGATTCAACAGCGGGTTGAACGGGCCAAACAATTGCTGTTGCAGGGAAAGATGAGTTTGTCTGAAATTGCGATCGCCTGCGGCTTTTCTCATCAAAGTCACCTCAACCGCCACTTCAAACGCTTGACTGGAGTGACTCCCAAGACTTTACTCAAGTCATAGCAAGAATGTGCAAAAACAGCAAGATCGTGCAATACAGGTAAGGCGCCCTTTGCCATCATGGTAGTAATTCATAATTTCCACAAAGGAGACAAATCGATGATTGCCAAAGATAGAGTAATTCAAAAAAACGATTCTCAAAAGCTAGCCGACATTTCCTTAAACAAGGATAAGTCAAACCAATTGTGGAGCGAACTTAGCGAAACTTCTGAAGCAGCAGTAAGCGGTGGTTCTACTCCGTATTATTACGCGGGGAAGAACCTATGGTACGAGCCCGCATTCACTTCCACCCCGCCCAGAAAGGACTAGAGTTGAGTCTAAGCAGACCTGAAAGCGCGAGTAAGTCTCAACTTATGAATGTCCATCAACAACGGCAACGGTCGCTGGCGACCAACCTATGAGGCTCAACCAGCGGATAGATGCCAGCGACCGTTGACGTTCTCTTTGACGGCTAACTCTCGCTGCCTTCTGATGTTGATACTCCTAACAGGAGTTCAGACGATCCAGGAGGCTCGCGATCGTCCATGACCACAGTTTCCTGTCCTTACTGAGATAGAGACAACTCTAAAGTCGATAGCCCTATTTCACACGCTCGGACTTGTAGTATGCCCAAAAGCTTCTTCAAGTTATAGCAAGCAAGAACGTGCAATACAGGTAATGCGCCTGCCATAATGGCGCTATAGCGTTTCTCAGATAGATGAGGTACAATAACAGCAGTGAGTAAACCAATTCCTCATATCGGATAATGTAACTTGATTGAAGGCAAACTCTATCGCTTTTGCTAATTCTCGATAATTAGTCGTCTTGATAGAACGGAGAATGTTTTTGAGTTTTGACCATAAATGTTCAATTGGTGAGAAGTCGGGAGAATAGGGGGACAAGTATATTAATTTTGCCCCTTTCTTTTTGATGGCTTTTTCTATTTCTTCTCCGGTATGAATAGTACAATTATCCATCACTACACAAGCACCTTTCCAGAGTTTGGGTACTAGCTTTCGTATAATAAAAGCCTCAAATGTAATTGTATCAGTTGTACCTGTTAAATTGACGGATGTTAGGATTTCGTTGACCGATATAGCTCCAATTATTGAGACATTTCTGCCCCGTTTATTCGGTTTTGGCCCCTTGGCTCTTGAACCTTTTAGAGACCTAGCATATAACCTAACCATTGCCAAGTTTACTCCAGATTCATCAATGAATATTAAGTCTTTCAAACAAATTTGTCGAAT